>JAUMCZ010000094.1:0-4705 GCA_032122215.1 Caulobacter sp. | reverse complement strand
TCGCCATCGGGCCGATGGTGGCGGCCGTGTCGCTGGCCGGGATGATCCTGCTGGCGGTCGGCGGCCTGGTCTACTCGGCCGGGGTCATCTTCTATGTCCGCAAGAACCTGCACTACCGGCGGGCCATCTGGCATAGCTTCGTTCTTGCCGGGGCCGGGGTGCAGTATGCCGCGATCATGACCGGCGTGGTCTTGTTCAACCGGGCGTGACCCGCTACAGAGCGCCCGCGCCTCGTTGAGGGGCGCCTATCGCGATCCCCTTCAGCCCGCCGAGTCCCGTCGAAGGGCGCGCTGAAGTCTCCCGGCGGGTGGAGGATCGTACCCATGGCCAATGTTACTGTTGTCGGCGCCCAGTGGGGTGATGAAGGCAAGGGCAAGATCGTCGACTGGCTGTGCGACCGCGCCGAAGTCGTGGTGCGCTTCCAGGGCGGTCACAACGCCGGCCACACCCTGGTCATCGACGGCAAGGTCTACAAGCTCGCCCTGCTGCCCAGCGGCGTCGTCCAGGGCAAGCTGTCGGTCATCGGCAACGGCGTGGTGGTCGATCCCTGGCACCTGCTGGGCGAGATCGAGGGCATCGCCGGCCAGGGGGTGAAGATCACGCCCGAGGTGCTGGTCCTGGCCGACAATGCCTGCCTGATCCTGCCGCTGCACCGCGACCTCGACCAGGCGCGGGAGGCCGCCTCCAGCCAGAAGATCGGCACCACAGGCCGCGGTATCGGGCCCGCCTACGAAGACAAGGTCGGGCGCCGGGCGATCCGGGTGGCGGACCTCGCCGACCCGGAATCCCTGAAGCCCAAGATCGAGCGGCTGCTCAGCCACCATGGGCCGCTGCGCCGGGGCCTTGGCCTTCCGGAAGCCGACCCGGTCGCCATGTTCGACGAACTGCTGGCCCTGGCCCCGAAGCTGCTGCCCTACGCACGGCCGGCCTGGAAGCTGCTCGACGAGATGCGCCGCGCCGGCAAGCGGATCCTGTTCGAAGGCGCGCAGGGCGCCCTGCTCGACGTCGACCACGGCACCTATCCCTTCGTCACCTCGTCCAACACCGTGGCCGGACAGGCGGCGGCGGGCTCCGGCATGGGGCCGCAGGGGCCGGGCTATGTGCTGGGTATCGTCAAGGCCTACACCACGCGGGTCGGTGAAGGCCCGTTCGCTTGCGAGCTGAACGACGCGGTCGGCCAGCACCTGGCCACGGTCGGCCGCGAGGTCGGCACCAACACCGGCCGAGGCCGCCGCTGCGGCTGGTTTGACAGCGTGCTGGTGCGCCAGAGCGTGGCCATCAACGGCATCAACGGCATCGCCCTGACCAAGCTGGACGTGCTGGACGGGCTGGAGACCCTGAAGGTCTGCGTCGGCTACCGGCTGCACGGCAAGGAAATCGACTACCTGCCGGCCGGCCTGCGCGACCAGGCGGCGGTGGAGCCGATCTATGAGGAACTGCCCGGCTGGAGCGAGAGCACCGCCGGAGCCCGCAGCTTCAGGGACCTGCCGGCCAATGCGGTCAAGTACGTCGGCCGCATCCAGGAACTGATCGGCGCCCCGGTGGCCCTGCTGTCCACCAGCCCCGAGCGGGATGACACCATCCTGCTGCGGGACCCGTTCCAGGACTGAGGAAGCAGCAAGAGGGGACACATTGAATTTCCGCATCCGACGGGGGTGCGTCGGCGCCAGGGAAATTCAATGTGTCCCCGTTTCCTACCGCGCGAAAACCACCTTGCCGACGGCCCCGCCGATCAGGCCGGCTACGGCTGAGCCAGCTGTGCCCATCCACAGGATGTCGGCGGTGACGTCCTTGAGGAGATAGCTGACCAGGATGCCGAGGAAGGCGCAGACGCCGCCGGCGATCAGGCCGCCGATGACGCTGTCACCCCAGCCGCCCCTGGCGGCGCGGACATAGACCACCCCGGCCAGCAACGAGATCAGCATGCCGATGATCGCGAACTGCGCGGCGATGGCCGGAACGAAGTGGCCGGCCAGGACCATGGCCAGCTGAAGCACCGTTCCGACCAGGACGGCGCGAATGAGCGCACTGGGGTTCATGGTTCACTCTCCCTTTGGCTGTTTTGGATCTTTCATGGTGTCGACGGCCGCGGCCGTCTTCTCCTTCTGAGCCGTTCCGCCCCAACTGACGGGACCGGTCTCGAAGCGCTTGGCGAGCTCGGCGAGGGTGTAGGCGTCGCCCCATTCGAAATGCTTGTAGACGCTGTCGAAGTCAGCCCCCTGGCCGTACCCGACATTGGAAAGGATCACCTTCGTCTTCCCCTCGCCCGCCGGAACCAGCTCCATGATGGTCGCTGTCTGGCCGAAGGCGTCGGTCGAGAAGAACCCCTTCGGAGCCTGGATGTTGCGGATGGCCAGCAGGCGGCCCGGCACATAGGCCTCGATGCGGTTGATGATGTTCGAGGGATCACCCTTGGCCTTGCCGGCCATGTAGTTGCTCTCGATGCTCCCGCCGACCTTGAGATCGATATAGGCCGTCGGCGATGCCCAGGTCTTCCAGCCGGCCTCTGTGCTCAAGGCTTCCCAGACCTTGTCGGGACTGGCGGGGACGAGGATCGACAGCTGCAGCACGCGGTTGCCGTTGGCCTCGACGAAGCTGGTGTTCTCGACCCCCTTGAAGTCGCTCCATCTGGGGGCCGGCTTGTCGGCCGCGATAGCGGAGGTGGTCAGCAGCAGGGCTGCAGCGGCGGCGAGCAGGCGTTTCATGTTCCGGTCTCCCGTTGCTGATCGGCGACGGCGGCGACCGCCAGCCGGTCGAAATAGTCGCGCAAGGACGCGATGGAGGCATCAAAGGCCTCCAGGGTGCGGTGGGTGCGCGACTGCATCACCCCGCCCTCCATGGTGGTCAGCACGAAGATGGCCAGGCGTTTGGTGTCCGTGCCGGGCGGCAGGCGATGCCTGGCCTGGTCGAGGCAGCCCTTCACATGTTTGGCCCAGCCGTCGAAGTTGACCGACAGCATCTCCCGCACCGGCGGGTCGGGTTCGTGCAGTTCGAGGGCGATGGAGCCGATCGGGCAGCCGTACAGGCAGTCGGTGTCGGCCAGCATGCGGCGGTAGGCGGCCAGCAGGGCGAAGACCCGGTCGATGGGATCCTCGACGCCCTCCCAGGCCGGGGCCAGCAGCATCGGGTAGATGCCGTCCCGGTACATCTCCAGCACCGCAAGCAGCACGTCCTGCTTGGTCGGATAGAAGTGATAGAGGCTGCCCGAATTGGCCCCGGCTTCCTTGAGGATGTCGGCCACCGAGGTGGTGTTGAAGCCCTTCTCGGAGAAGAGTTTCATCGCCGCAAAGAGGATCCGCTCCCGGGTGGGTTCGGCGCCGCCGACCATCAGCTCAGCCCCTTAGTTGAACAGTCAATCAAGAGAGCAACACAGAGAACGCCGTTTGGCAAGCTGCCATGCAAAAGCCCCCGCCGGTGAAGGCGGGGGCTCTGCATTTCCTATCTGGTGGGGCCAGCTAGTTCTTTTTCTTGCCCATGGCCTCGGCCGAGGCGAGCAGCTCGGCCTTGGTCTGGCCGCTGACCACGGCGCCGCCGGCCTCGCTCAACACCGATTGCGCGACTGTCACCGACTTGCCATCGACCTTGAGGGTGACCTGGCCGGCAGCGGCGCCGGCTCCGACCTTTTCGATCGTGCCGATGGCGTTGCCTTGCGCGTCCTTGACGGCCGCGCCGTTGACCAGAGTCGTGCCGCCGGTGGCCGGGGGCGTCGACGCGACAGGCGGGGTGGCCGGCGGCGTGGAGGGAACGGCGGGGGCCGAGGGATCGACCGCCGGCGGCGGGGTGGACGACGGGGACACGGTGTCACCCTGGGTCGGCGGCACCTCGGCCGGGTCCATGACCGGCGGCTGCTGGCCCTTGGGCGGGGTCCCGGGCTGGTTGGGACCCTCGCCTGGCGGCGGGGCGACGATCGGCGGGGTCGCGCCGGGCGTCGGCGCGGGGGTCTGGGCGAAGGCCGCCGTCGAAAGCGCGAGGGCGGCGGTGGTGGAAAACAGCAGAACGGGCAAGGTTTTCATGCGGGCTAACTCCTGTGAGCGGCCCCCCATCGGGGTAACCAACCCCGTTCGGCGAGAGTCGTTCCCCGCAAGATCACCCACCCGGCAAGGCCTCGCCGGCCTTTCCGCGCCGTTTCAATCTCTGTAGAGACGACTTTGCGCATGAGACTCTACGCCCCCGACATGGACGAATTCCTTGGCTGGATGGACAGCGAGGGCATCCGCTATGCGGTGCTGCGCAACGCCCCGGCCTTCCTGAAGGGCTGGCCCGTGCGCGGCGGCAAGGACGATGTCGACATGCTGGTCGATGACGGGGCGCTGGACCGCATCGGGGCGAAGTACGGCCGCTACGGGAAGAACGCCGGGGTCAAATGCGACCTCTATGACCTCTCCGGATCGCCGGCCGGCGCCTATCAGGGTCTGGCCTACTATCCGCCGAAGCTGGCCAACCTGTTGCTCGACGAGCGCGAACGACATGAGGGCGGGTTCTGGGTTCCGAGACCCTTGCCCTACCTCCTCGGCCTGATCTTCCACATCGCCTACCACAAGGCCGAGCGTTCGAAGATCGACCGGCTTGATCCGGCGGCCTCGGAAGGCAGCAAGTACGTTCCCGAGCTTCGCGATCTGATGGCGAAGACCGGCGAGGACTTCCCCCTCACCCTGACCGCCTTTCACGAGCGGCTGAAAGCCGCCGGCATGGCTGTGCCCTACCG
>JAUMCZ010000093.1:0-6296 GCA_032122215.1 Caulobacter sp. | reverse complement strand
CCTGCGCAGCGGCGCCGGCGCCGTCGGTCCAGGCGACCAGCTCGTTGGTCTTCCCGGCCATGGCCGAGACCACGACGGCGATGCTCTTGCCGGTCGCGACTTCAGCCGCCACCAGCCGCCCGACGCGGCGGATGCGCTCCAGGTCGGCCACCGAGGTGCCGCCGAACTTCATGACCAGCCGTGACAAGCTGAAATCCCCGATCGAGAACAAGTTCTTGCCCCGCGCGACGATGGAATTCCATCATCCGCGCAAGGAGCCGCCTTCTAGCGAGCCAAACGCGGCGCCGCAATGCGCGGATCGTCAATTTGGCATGCAGACGGGACAAGCCGCGCCCATCGCACTAGATATGAGCCCATGGACAGCGTCGCCCCCACCCTGACCCACAGCATCGACCCGGAAGACGTCGAGCGCTTCAGCCGCATCGCCGCCGAATGGTGGGACCCCAAGGGCAAGTTCGCTCCGCTGCACAAGTTCAACCCCGTCCGGCTGTCCTTCATCCGTGACCTGGCCCTCAGCCATTTTAACCGCGACCCCTGCTCGCGCCGCCCGTTCGAGGGGCTGAAGCTGCTGGACATCGGCTGCGGCGGCGGTCTGCTCAGCGAGCCCATGAGCCGGCTGGGCTTCAACGTGATGGGCGTCGACGCCTCACCCCGCAACATCGGCACCGCCAGCACCCACGCCGCCGAACAGGGCCTGACCATCGACTATCGCGCCAGCACCGCCGAACAGCTGGAGGCTGATGGCGCCGGTCCCTTCGATGTCATCCTCAACATGGAAGTCATCGAACACGTCGCCGACCCCGGCGAGTTCCTGCGCACCTGCGCCCGCCTGCTGGCTCCGGAAGGGGTCATGATCGTCGCCACCCTGAACCGCACGCTCAAGGCGCTGGCCCTGGCCAAGGTCGGCGCCGAGTACGTCCTGCGCTGGGTCCCGGCCGGCACCCATGACTGGAACAAGTTCCTCAAGCCCAAGGAACTGCGCGACTTCCTCGAAGGCCATCCGTTCGAGATCGAGGGGCCCTTCGGCGTGACCTACAATCCGCTGACCGGCCGCTGGGACCGCTCGGCTGACAGCGATATCAACTACATGATGACGGTGACACGCTCGGTGTGACGGCCGTCACGGGCTGAACCGCCACGTCGGGCCATGCTGGCCACGTCGAAGGAAACAAGGCGAAACCGGACCAGGGTCTTCCCCGAGCCCTAGTTCAACTCTTCCTTCTTCGGGGGTGCGGGTGGCAGGGGGGCTACGCGCACCCCGTCTTCTATCAGGGCGGTGACTTCCTTTGGGGAGGCCTCGCCGTAGATGCCGCGCTCCTCGGACTTGCCCTCGTGGATGGCGCGGGCCTCCCTGGCGAAGGTGTCGCCGACGTAGTCGAAGTTGTCCTCGACGTGAGCGCGGACAGCCGCCTGGGCCTGCAGCATCATCTCCCGCATCTGCGGGGCGATGTCGGGCGCGATCTGCCGTTTCGTGCCGGCAACGGCGGGCGCCATGATCTGCTTCTTCACATCGCGGGCGCCGCAGACCGGGCAGTCGACCAGCCCGCGCGTGGCCTGATCGTCATAGTCGGACGAGGAGCCGAACCAGCCTTCGAACTCATGGCCGGTCGCGCAGACGAGGGCGTATTTAATCATAAGTTGGGACCGGTGAAGGCGCGGGCGTTCTTCAGGGCCGGGATGGCGGCGCGGGCCTTGTCGGACAGGGCTAAGTCGATGTCGACCAGCAGGACGCCCGGCTCGTCGTTGTCGATCTGGCCAAGCACCTCGCCCCAGGGGCCGATGGCGATGGAGTGGCCCCAGGTGCCGCGGCCGTCCTCGTGGAATCCGCCCTGCGCGGCGGCGAGGATGAAGCTGCCGGTCTCGATGGCGCGGGCGCGGAGCAGGATTTCCCAGTGCGCCTCGCCGGTCGGACGGGTGAAGGCGGCGGGCACGGTGATGACCTTCACCCCGGCCGTGGCCAGGGCGCGGTACAGGGCCGGAAAGCGCATGTCGTAGCAGATGGTCAGGCCCAAGGGCCCGAACGGCGTCTGCACCGCCACGGCCCTGTCGCCGGGGGTATAGACCTCGGACTCCCGCGCCGTCTCGCCGGTCGGCAGATCGACGTCGAACATATGCAGCTTGTCGTAGGTGGCGACGACCGCCCCGTCCGGCCCGATCAGCATCTGACGGTTGGCCGCCTGACCATCCTCGCGCAGCACCAGGGCCGAGCCGATGGAGAGCCAGACGCCGAGTTCCTTCGCCAGATCGCGCAGGCCCTGGACGACGGGATCGTCCTCCGGAGCCTTGAGCGCCGGCAGCAGGGTGGCGCGGTCCTTCTGCAGGACGTTGGCCCCCTCCGGCGTGATGATCAGCTGCGCGCCGCCCGCGGCCGCCTCGCGCACCAGCGGCGCAACATGGGCCAGGGCGGCCTCATGCGTCGCCGGCGTGCGGGTCTGGACCAGGGCGGCGCGAAAACTCATGCCTGCAGCATCTCGTCCAGCTTGCCGGAGCGGTCGAGCGCCATCAGGTCGTCGCAGCCGCCGATGTGCTTTCCGTCGATGAAGATCTGCGGGAAGGTCGAGCGGCCCGACTTTTCCATCATCTCGTTGCGCAGCTTGGGGTCCATGCCGGCTTCGATCTCGTCGAAGGCGACGTCCTTCTCGTTCAGCAGAGCGACGGCGCGGCTGCAGTAGCCGCAGAAGGGACGGGTGTAGATAACGACATCAGCCATGAGGGATCCAATACGGGAAGTTTGGTTGGTTATGTAGTCTTCAGCGCCCTGGATTTCACCCGGGCGATCACCAGCAGCGAAACGTCCGTCGCCCCGGCGGACTTGAGGGCCCGGGCGCAGGCGTCGGCGGTGGCCCCGGTGGTCAGGACGTCGTCGACCAGCAGGATGCGCCGGCCCTCGATCTGACGGCGACGCGAAGGAGGAACAGCGAAGGCCCCCGCCACGTTCCGCCGCCGCCCGGACGCCGTGCGCCCGCCCTGCGTGGCGGTGGGGCGCGGACGGGTCAGGGCGTCGGGCAGATAGGCGAGGCCCGTGTCGCCGGCGAGCCGCCGCGCCATCTCGGCCGCCTGATTGTAGCGGCGCGACAGCAGCCGCCACCGATGCAGGGGCACCGGGACCAGGGCATCCGCCTCCGCAATCAGCTCGCGCCCGGCCCGGGACAGCCAGCGGGCGAACAGCGGCGCCAGATCCGTCCGGTCGCCATGCTTGAGCTGCAGGATCGGTTCGCGGCTGTGTTCGTCATAGAGGCAGGCGGCGCGGGCCCTATTGAAAACATGCGGTTTGGCCTCGCAGGCCGCACAGCGGCCGATCATGGCGTACTCGGCCGGCATGCCGCAGCCATCGCAGACAGGCTCCTCGACGAAGACGATGCGGCTCCAGGTTTCGGCCGGGATGCCGCCCGACTGGGCCGGCGAGCCGTCCAGCGCCGTCGCCGGCAGAATGAGGTCGAGCGCGCGGCGGCCGAATGCGCTAAGGGCGGGACCGGGCCGCCACCTTGCCTTCGGACCATCTACCGTCATGACCGCCCCGCCCGTCCTGTTCGACCGCGCCCTGCACCGCCGGCGCCTGGATCGCGCCGCCCTGTCCTACGACACGGCCGGCTTCCTGAAGTCCCGCGCCGCCGCCGACGCCGTCGACCGCCTGGACGCCATCCTGCGACGGTTTCCGCTGGCCGTCGACCTCGGGGCCCGCACCGGGGCTTTCGCCGAGGCGCTGAAGGACAGCGAGGCGGCCGGCAAGATCGACACCCTGATCGAGACCGACCTCTCCGCCGCCATGCTCACCGGCCGCCCGGGCCTGCGCCTGGTGGTCGACGAGGAGCGACTGCCGTTCGCCGCCGAAAGTCTCGACCTCGTCGTCTCGACCCTGGCCCTGCACTGGACCAATGATCTCGTCGGCGCCCTTGTGCAGATCCGCCGGGCGCTGAAGCCGGACGGCCTGTTCATCGGCGCCTTCCTGGGCGGCGCCACCCTGACCGAACTGCGCCAGTGCCTGCTGGAGGCCGAGGCCGAGATCAGCGGCGGCGCCCACCAGCGGGTCTCACCCTTCGCCGACGGCTTCGACGGCGCCGGCCTGTTGCAGCGGGCCGGGTTTGCCCTGCCGGTCAGCGATGTCGACCGGGTCACCGTTCGCTATGCCCACCCCCTCTCCCTGCTGAAGGACCTGCGGGCCATGGGCGAGACCAGCGTGCTGGTTGATCGGTCCCGCAAGCCGCTCGGCCGCAAGGTGCTGTTCCGGGCGCTTGAGCTTTACCAGCAGCGGTTCGCCGGGGCGGACGGCAAGGTCAGCGCCACGTTCGAGATCATCACCGTCACCGGCTGGGCGCCGCACGAGAGCCAGCAGAAGCCGTTGAAGCCCGGCAGCGCCAAGGTGCGGCTGGCCGACGCGCTGAAGACCACCGAGCGCAGCGCCGGCGAGAAACCTACGCCGTAAGGCGACGCTATCGAAGCGGCCCTATTATACCCTGCGGTCGACTCCCAAGTCTTTGAAATCACGTGCCTTCTGCGTAGGCCTTGGCGCAGCGAATGTAGCCCCCGGCGTAGCCTGGTCTGTAGGTCGGTTGTCAGTGAATGTAGGTCGGCGGGAGGCCGGGCGAGGCTACAGGGGGCTGGTCATGGTCGGCGGGTCGCCCGCGCGCGGCCCAAAAGTCGATGAATATGTCTAGACATATTCACGCACGCTCGACAAACTCTATTTAGATCAAGGGGTTGTCAGATCGCCGCGTCGATGGCGGCGGAGACCGAGTCCATGACGCCCGTGGTCTTGTTACCGAAGGCGGTGACCGAGGTGACGATGACGAGGAAGACCAGGGCGGCGATCAGGCCGTATTCGATGGCGGTCGCGCCGCTCTCGTTGGCCCAGAAGGCCTTCAGACGAAGTCGCAGAGCCATGCGACCAGTGGAGCGTCCGCCGGCGGCATCGGATAGTCCTGGAGTTGTTGGGGTTTTACCCACGCCAGAGCCTCATGTTCCTTCGCCGTGACGACCCCGTCCCAGCGTCTCAGCAGGAACAATGGCATGAGGAGGTGAAACGAATCATAACCGTGGGATGCAAAAACGAAGGGGGCCAGGCAGGCGGCCTTCACGTCGATGTCGAGCTCTTCCTTCAGCTCGCGGATGATACACTCTTCGGGCGTTTCGCCGGGCTCGACCTTGCCCCCCGGAAATTCCCACAGTCCGGCCAGCTGCTTGCCCGCCGGACGCTGGCAGATCAGCACCCGGCCGTCGGCATCAATGAGGGCGGCGGCGACGACGAGGACGGTGGGCTTCATGGGTCCTGCACCTAGCAGCCGCATTTAGGCCACGCCAGACCATCAGGGGAGGCGACAGGGGCGCATCGTCTGGTATGGAGGCCCCAACCCTACGGAGCCTTCGAATGTCGCAGCTTAGCCTCACCCGCTGGAACATCGCCTTCGGCGGCGGCGCGCCGCTGGTCGTCATCGCCGGCCTCAATGTCATCGAGGACCTCGACCTGGCCCTGCATACGGGCCGGACGCTGAAGGCCATCTGCGCCGATCTGGGCCTGCCCTATGTGTTCAAGGCCAGCTACGACAAGGCCAACCGCTCGTCGCTGAAGAGCTATCGCGGGCCGGGGATGAAGAAGGGTCTGGAGATCCTGGCCGAGGTGAAGGCGCAGCTGAATGTGCCGATCGCCACCGATATCCATACGCCCGAGGAATGCGAGCCCGTCGCGGCCGTCGCCGACTTGGTGCAGATCCCGGCCTTCCTCTGCCGGCAGACCGACCTGGTGGTCGCCGCCGCGCGGGCGACGCAGGCGGCCGGCGGCCTGCTGCATGTGAAGAAGGGCCAGTTCCTGGCGCCCTGGGACTGCAAGAACATCCTCGACAAGGTCAAGGAAGCGACCGGTGGGGCAGAGATGACGATCCTGTGCGAGCGCGGCAATTCGTTCGGCTACAACAACCTGACCGTCGACATGCTGGGCATCGGCGAGATGCAGAAGCTCGGCGTGCCGGTGACCATCGACGCGACCCATGCGGTGCAACTGCCGGGCGCCGATCCGCGCACGGGCGGCGCGTCGACGGGCGGGCGTCGTGACGGGGTGCCGATCATAGCCAAGGCGGCGATCGCGGCCGGGGCTGACGGGGTGTTCCTGGAGTTCCACCCGGAGCCGGACAAGGCGCTGTGCGACCCGCTGAGCTGTCTGCCGCTGGTTGGGGCGGGGGGGTTGTTGAAGACGTTGAAGGGGATTCACCAGCTGGTGAACTAGGGCTCGGATCCTTCTCCCGCTTGTCGGGAGAGGGTGGCCCCCGAAGGGGGTCGGATGAGGGCAGCGCCGGCCTTTGACG
>JAUMCZ010000092.1:0-13759 GCA_032122215.1 Caulobacter sp. | reverse complement strand
ACAATGTCGCAGGACTCCGGCGGCTGCGTCAGCTGGGCGCTGGCGCGGCGGGCGTTGTAGTAGCGCAGGTCGCGGGTGGCCCTGGCCATGGCGGTGCGGTCGGTGGAGACATCCCCCTGCTGGGCCGCGCGATAGGCGGCCTGGGCGGCGGCCAGCGCCTCTTCCAGCAGGGCCAGGCCCCGCGGGGTGACGAGGTTGGGATGCTGGGAGATCGGGCGGTCGGGCAGATCAGCCGCGGTCGCCTCGAGATCTCCCTCCTTGGTGAAGGCGACGCTCATGCGGCGGTTGTAGGCCGCCGTCCCGGCGACACCAAGCCTAGAGGAAAAGTTCTTCGCCGCGCGCCGCTGATGGTGACGGTTCAGGCGTCGAGGTGGCTCCTGCCTGAAGCGCCGGACTGCGCAGCAGGCGGCGGACCCGGCGCAGCAGCAGCTGGTCGTCGAACGGCTTTGCCATGTAGTCCTTGGCGCCCAGCCCGATGGCGCGCTGCACATCCTCGGTCGCGTTGCGGGCGGTCAGCATCAGGGTCGGCGGCGGGAGGCGGTTGGTCCGGCGAAGGGATTCCAGCAACTGGAACCCGTCCATGAGCGGCATGCTGACATCCAGCACCATGGCGGAAGGACGGCGACTGGCCAGCATGTTCAGGGCCTCGACGCCGTCCCGGGCGCTGGCTGTCTTGAGGCCGTCCAGCTCCAGGCGGGTCCGCAGCAGTTCGCGGATGTGCTCGTCGTCATCGACGATCAGCACCAGGGGGCTGTCATGCCGCATGGCTTGACTCCTCGGTGGTCGGTGGGTTCAGCGCAAGGGCGACGGCGGCCTGCAGCGCCTCCAGCTCGATCGGCTTGTCGATCACGCCGGCGAAGACGGGGTCCAGCCCACCGCGCTCGCGTTCTGCGGTAAAGGCCAGGATGGGCACGCCGTCATTGGGGCCGCCGCCCGTGCGGATGGCGCGGGCCGCCTCGATGCCGCCGAGCCCTGGCATGCGAATATCCATCAGGATCAGGTCGAAGACCTGGCACTGCGCTGCCTGCACCGCTTCCTCGCCATCGGCGACCAGCAGGCAGTCGGCGCCCAGCGCCTCCAGCAGCGCGCGGGCGAGATTGCGGTTGGCCGGGTTGTCGTCGGCGACCAGAACGCGGGCCGCCGACAGGTCGCCCAGGTGGTCGGTTGGCGCGGTCGGAAGGCTCTCGTCAGAGCCGGCCGTGGTCGCCGCAGGGGCTGGAAGCACGAACCAGAAGGTCGAGCCCTGGCCGGGGGTGCTGTCGACGCCGATCTCGCCGCCCATGGCTTCGGCCAGTCCAAGGCAGATCGCCAGACCGAGGCCCGTGCCGCCATGGCGCCGGGTCGAGGAGGCGTCGACCTGCGAGAATTTTCGAAACAGCAGGGCCTGGTTTTCGGAAGATATGCCGGCCCCACTGTCGGTGACGCCGACCCACAGTCGGTCGTCCCCCCAGGTCAGGCGCACGCTTACGCCGCCCTGCTCGGTGAACTTGACGGCGTTGCCGATCAGGTTGAGCAAAATCTGGCGCAGACGGCCGGCATCGAGCAGGACGGCGGCCTCGGGGGTGTCGTCGATCAGCGACAGGCTCAGGCCCCTGGCGTCTGCGTTGGCCTCGAACAGCTCAAGCGCGTCGCGGGCGACGGCGGCGGGCTTGCATGCCTCCAGCCGGATCTCGACCTGGCCGGCCTCCAGCTTGGAAAAGTCGAGGATGTCGTTGACGGTGGCGAGCAGGGCGCGTCCGCCGCTCTGGATTCGCCTGACATGGTCCTTCGCCTGGTCCGGAAGGTCTGCCATGCCCGCCAGCAGACCCGAGAAGCCGATAACGGCAGTCAGCGGGGTGCGGATCTCATGGCTCATGTTGGCCAGGAACTCAGCCTTGGCGGCGGCCGCCGCCTCCGCTTCGGCACGGGCCGAAACGAGCGCCTGCTCCATGGCTACGCGTTGGGTAACGTCCCGCAGGACCGTAACAACTTCCTTGACTGCGCCGTCGGCGCCCCGGATCGCCCGGGGACGTCCCTCCATCCAGAGATGCGCGCCATCTCTTGTTGCAACGCAATGAAGCGGCCGGTCTGGCGGCGTTCCCGCGAGATTTCGGGCGATGACGGCTTCCGAACCGGAACGTTGGCCGGACACCACGAACGTGGCCAATGGCTGGCCGATCACCTCATCAGGTGAAAAGCCAAGTAATGAGCATGCGGGCGAGATGTAGGTAATGCGGCCATCAGCGTCATACCGCAAAAGGATGTCGGAGACGCTTTCCGCCAAGGTGCGGTAACGCATCTCACTATCGGCCAACGAGGCTTCGATGGCCCGCCGCACCGAGATATCGCGGACGACCGCGACGATCTCCGACGGGGCGCCGCCATGATCCCTTACGAGTTTGAAATTGGTTTCGACCCAGACGATGGATCCATCCTTGCGAACGGCGCGGTGCTCGAGGGTGCGGCTATCGGCTCCACTGGCGAGGTCGGAGTAGGTTTCCAGGATTTGCGGTCGGTCGTCCGGATGAACGAAGGACTGAGCCGATTGGCCGGCCATGTCGGCGGGATTGTAGTTGAGCAGATCTTGAACGGACGGAGAAACGTATTTGCCGCCGCCGGTCAGGCTGACGCTGGTGATGACGTCGCCCATATTGTCGGTCAGGAGACGGAGCCGGGCTTCGCTGTGCTTGACTTCGCGCAGGGCCTGGATCTGGTCGGTTACGTCCTGAAAGACGCCATAGATCGAGAGGACCGCGCCGGCCTCATCCAGCTCACTGGTGGCCTGGCTGTTGACGATCCGCTCGCGCATCGCCTGATCGATCAGGCGGGCCTGAAAATCAAATCCTTCGCCTGTTCGGATCGCTCTAACCAACTGGTCGCGAACCATGGCGCGGTCGTCTGGATGATAGAAGTTCACCGCATCGCCGATGTTCGGGTCAAAGGTTGCCGGTGTGACCCCGTGGACCTGGTAGACCGCATCCGACCAGGTCACCACGCCCGACGAGACATCAAATCGCCAGGCGCCGATGCCTGACATCTGCTCAGCCAGGCCAAGTAGCGCGGCCTCTCTTTCCGCCTGTCTCTTGCGCCGCCGGCTCTCAAGCGCGTCGACGGCGATTTGCGCCAGGGTCACCAGTCGGCTGAGGGCGCGATCCGAAGGGCGGGGTCGGGCAACCGTATCAAGGACACATAGCGTGCCCAGAGCCGCGCCGTCGGATGTCGTCAGCACCGCGCCCGCATAGAATCGGAGATTCATTTCTCCCGTCACCAGCGGGTTTTCCGCGAAGCGACTGTCCGTGGTGGCGTCGGGAACCACCAGCACCGAGCCGGATTCAAGCTCGAGAGCGAACCGGCAGAAGGCCTGCTCACGCGGGGTGCAGGATACCTTCACGCCGTGGCGGGACTTGAACCACTGGCGGCTTCCGTCGAGGAGCGAAATCAGCGCCATAGGCGCGTCGAACAGATCCGCCGCCAGAACCGTCAGGCGATCGAATTCCGCTTCCGGTGGTGTGTCGAGAACCTCAAGTGACCTAAGGGCAGCGAGACGGGACGGTTCGGACTGATGCACTGAGGTACTCATGCCCGAGGAGTTGCTTTGGGAGCCCCTACCAAGCCCTTAACCGTGACCGCGTCGGTCTGCCGCACGGGCATGATGAACCTCGTCCATCCCTGGAGAGGGTTGGATTTGGCCATCCGCACCGCTAGCAGTGGTCAGCTTCATGGAATCCAACATGCGCCTCGCCTTTGTCCTGACCGCCCTGTTTCTCGTCGCGTCACCGTCGTACGCTCGGGAGGTCGACCCCAGGGCCTTGTCGGAAGACACCAGGGTCCTGGCCTCAGACGCTTTCGAGGGCCGCGCGCCGGGCTCGGCAGCGGAGCAGAAGACCATCGACTACATCGTCAAGCGGTTCCAGCAGTCGGGCCTGGAGCCGGCCGGCGAGAACGGCGGCTGGACCCAGGCGGTGCCGCTGGTCCGCACCCAGGTGCAGCCGGGCGGGGCCATGGCCTTCAACCTCGGCGGCAAGGCGCGGAGCCTGGAGCAGTTCAGGGACATCTACGTCAACACCGTGCGGCCGACCGACCGCATCGCAGTGAAGGACGCGCCTCTGGTCTTCGTCGGCTATGGCGTCAGCGCCCCTGAGCGTGGCTGGGACGACTACAAGGGCGTCGATGTGAAGGGAAAGATCGTCGTCTTCCTGATCAACGATCCGGACTTCGAGGCGGCGGCGGGCGAGCCCGTGGCCGGCAAGTTCAGCGGCCAGGGCATGACCTTCTACGGCCGCTGGGTCTACAAATACGAGGAGGCGGCCCGGCGGGGCGCCGCCGGGGCGCTGATCATCCATGAGACGCCCGGCGCCGGCTATGGCTGGATCACCGTGGTCGCCCCGCGCGGCGAGAACTTCGATGTCGCCCGGGCCGACGGCGGCGCCGGCCGCGTGCCGTTCCAGGGCTGGATCGAGCGCAGCGTGGCGGCGGAGATGCTGGCCTCGGCCGGCCTCGACCTTGAGGTCCTGAAGAAGGAGGCGCGCACCGCCGGGTTCAAGCCGGTCGAGTTGAAGGGCGCAACCTTCAGCGCCGATGTCGGGGTCGAGCACACGCGGGTGCAGAGTCAGAACGTGCTTGGCAAGATCACCGGATCGAAGCGGCCGGTCGAGACGGTGGCCTATGCCGGCCACTGGGACGCCTATGGCCTGGCCGACAAGCCGGACGCGGCGGGCCGGCGGGTGCGGCCGGGCGCTCTGGACGACGCCATCGGCATCGCCGGCCTGTTCGAGATCGCGCGGGACTTCAAGGCCGGGCCGGCGCCGGAGCGGACGGTGCTGTTCGCCGCCTGGACCGCCGAGGAGCGCGGTCTGCTGGGCTCGGAATACTTCGCCCAGCATCCGACCGTATCACTGGAGAAGATGGCCGGGGCCTATACCCTGGACGTGCTGCAGCCGGTCGGGCCGGCCAGGGACGTGGTGCTGGTCGGGGCCGGACAGAACGAGCTGGAGGATGGCCTGGCCGTGGCCGCCGAGGCGCAGGGCCGGGTGATCACGCCGGACGCCAAGCCCGAGCGGGGCCTGTTCTATCGGGCCGACCACTTCAGCTTCGCCAAGCGGGGGGTGCCGGTGATCCTGATCATGGCGCTGGGCGGCGGCGCCGACCTGGTCGAGGGGGGCAGGGCGGCCGGCGACAAGTGGGTCAGCGACTATACGGCCACCGCCTATCATCAGACGGGCGATGCCTGGAGCGCCGACTGGGACCTGCGCGGGGCGGCGATGGATGTCGATCTGGTGCTGCAGGCCGGCAAGGCGCTGGCAAACAGCAGCGACTGGCCGGGCTGGAAGGCCGGGTCGGAGTTCGGGCCGGTGCGCGAGGCTTCGGCGGATACCCGCAAACCCTGAGGGCGAAGGCCCTAGCCGGCAGCCGACTCAGCGGCGACGATGCTGGTTTCGCCGACCTGGCCGACGATGGTGGGAATGCCCAGCACATGCATCACGCCGTCGACGAAGCGGATATCGTCGTCGGCGAAGGCCGCGCTGCGCTTGATCAGCGCGGTGTCGCGCAGGGTAATGCGCAGGACCAGGTCCTTGGGCTGGTGACCGTTGGCCAGGGTCTCGTCGAGCCGCTTGCGCAGCTGGGCCATGGTCATCGGCGGAGCGGGGATGGGGGTCTTGGACATGCGGCGCCTTTCGCCCCCGACGTCCCGCGGCGCGGGACCAGATATCGGGCAGGTCGGCAGAACAGGCCGGCAGGGTTCCCTCGATGAGCGGAACGGTCAGGCACAATAGCACGGCTCATGGAACCGTGGGGCCTAATCGTCAGACGTCGCCAAGAATGGCGCGGCGCCGGGCCAGGCTTTCAACCGGCCATTGGCTTGCCATGTCATAGAATACCTCGAACACGGCGGGCTCTTTCGTGAGATTGACCCAGGGTAGACTTGAGCGCGTGAAGATGTGCGCGTCCGGCGGCATGGCGGCCGGATTGTCCAGTGTGCCGACCCGCAGGAACCGCAGGGGCGGACGGCGGCCGTAGTCGCTCCACAGCGCCGTCTGACAGGCGGAGCATCGATGGATGTCATGCGGCCGGCCGCTCTCGGAGGGACCGGCCGTCGGCGTGATGTCGCCTTGCAGGACCTCGATACGGTCGGTCTCGATCAGGGCGTTGATCACAAAGGCGCTGCCGGTCAGCCTCTGGCACTGGGTGCAGTGGCAGCAGTTGACGAACATCGGGGCCGTTTTGACCCGATAACGCACCTGCCCGCAGGCGCAGCCTCCGTCATGCATGGGTCAGGCCTCCGCCCAGCGCCGCAGCAGGTTGTGGTAGACGCCGGTCAGGGCGACCAGGCTGGCATGGTCGTCGCCGACCTCGCCGCGCAGGCGCTGCAGGGCCATGTCCATGTCGAACAGCAAGGTGCGGGCGGCGTCGTCGCGCACGTGGCTCTGGATCCAGAAGAAGCAGGCGGTGCGGGCCCCGCGGGTCACCGGCGTGACCTGGTGCAGGGAGGTGGCCGGGTAGAGGATCATCGAGCCGGCGGCCAGCTTGACCGCATGGGCCCCGTAGACATCCTCGATGACCAGCTCGCCACCGTCGTAGTCCTCGGGATCGGTGAGGAAGAGGGTGGCCGACAGGTCGGTGCGCAGGCGGGTTCCATCCGGAAGGGTGCGCAGGGCGTTGTCGACATGGACCCCGAAGCTGTGCTCGCCCTCGTAGCGGTTGAAGAGCGGCGGGAAGACCCGGGCCGGCAGGGCCGCCGACTGGAACAGCAGGTTGGAGGCGAGGGCCCGCTCGACCTCGGCCCCGAGGCTGCGGGCCACGTCGCTGGTTTCTGGGAGCTGCAGGTTGTTCTTGGCCAGGGCCGACTGGTAGCCGGCGGTCGCCCGGCCGTCGGCCCAGGGCGCGCCGGTCAGGGCGGTCTGGAACCGGGCGACCTGGTCGGCGGTCAGCAGGGTCTCGATCTGGATCAGCATGGACCCGCAGCTAGACCTTTTGCGAACAGTTATCAACTGAATGCGCGAGGACCGCCTCGGCGTCGCGCAGGCAGAGCTGGTGGTAGCGGCGGGCGTCCGGGCAGGCGGCGGCGAGTTCGCGGCGGTGGAAGGCGGCGAGGCGGGAGAGGTCGGCGGGGGTGAGGGCGCGGGCGCCGCGGCCGGCCAGGGGCAGCGGGCCGCCGAGGGCGAGGATCTCGCCGCCGCAGAGCCAGTAGCGCGCAAACCCAGGCGGGGCGGGCCTCATTGGACGGGCCCGGCGATGCGGAAGGCGCGGCCCTGGCAGTCGAGCCAGCCCCGGCGCGGGGCCGGTGGCGGCAGGCGGCGGCAGAAGCGCAGGCCGGCGCGGTCGAAACTGTAGGCCAGTCCTCCGTCGGCGGACGGCTGGAAGAAGACCTGGCCGTAGTCCGGGTCCTCGCTTCCATCGGGACGCAGTCGGGGCAGGGTGGCGAACCAGGCCGGGTCGGCATGACTCACCGGTCGCGGGGACGCGGTCAGGGGCGGCTCCTGGAATGTAGGGAAGATGCGGCAGTATGTTTTATACAGTTCCGGAATGCAAGGCTTTTCGCGCGCTTCACCCAAAATGGGCAGATTGCCATTTTGCCGCATGGACCCCCGCTGAGTCGGCGCTACCTAGGTCAAGATCCTCAGAAACCTCGGTTTTTCGGGTCGTTGTAAAACAGGTCCCGCGCGTGAAAGCCGGACCCGCTTCGAGAGATTGGGACCCTGACGTTGAAAGGTATTCCGAACGACCCGGCGCAACGCACTCCGGGGCAGGAGCGGTTCTTACTCAAGATGGGTATGGACTACTTCCTGCGTCAGATGTCGGTGCTCAGCGCGCCGTTCGATGGCGACGTCCTGCTGGCGGCGACCTTCGTGGCCATCTGCCAGGCCAGCGTGAAGCATCTGAACGAGCCGGGGCTGCCCAGTCCGCTGGCGGTCGAAGGGGTGTTCCCGGACGGTATGCGCCGACCGGTGACGATCGCCTCGGTGGCCCGGACGCTGGGACTGCCTCGCGAGACGGCCCGGCGCTATGTGCACCGGCTGATCGCCAGCGGTCACTGCCGGGCGGTCGGGGCGCGGGGGGTGATGGTGCCGGCCGAGGTTCTGCGCTCGGAGTCGATCACCCAGCTGGCCACCGAGCACGTCGGGGCCATGCGGGAGCTGTTCGACGGCTATGAACGCAGCCGGGGCATGCTCGAAGGCTAGCGCGCCCCCGGCCGGCCGGCGACCAGGCTGACCACCAGCATGAAGCCGGCGGCGATCAGGGCGGCGAGGCCGACCTGGGGCTTGTCGACGTTTTCGGCGGCCCAGACGGCGACCAGACCCCAGACGATGGGCAGGCCATAGGCCAGGTGGCGCAGGCGCCAGATGACGGCCGAGCCGACGATGGCCACGCCGATGACCCCGGCGATGGCGGCCGTCTGGGCGATCTGCGGGCCGATGACGCCCCAGGCGGTCAGCACGGTGATGACGTTCAGGAAGCTGGCGATGGTCAGCCAGCCGGCCAGCAGGCCCAGCGGCCAGAAGATGAAGAACCGCGTCCCCGGTCCGACCTCGCCCCGATGCGGTCCGGCCCGGAGCAGTCCGGTGATCATGGCGGCGGCCGAGGTGACGATGATGAGGACACTGAGCGCCTTCTGGTCGTAGGCGGCGGCGAACAGCCAGGCGCCGCAGCCGAGCAGGGCGATGACCGACGGCCAGGCGACGGCCCGCAGGGGCGCCGACTCCGGCGTCTGGCGGATCAGCTGCCAGACCCCATAGGCGAAGACGCCGAGGTAGATCAGGCCCCAGATGGAGAAGGCGTAGGGCGCCGCCCGCAGGGTCTGGTCGCCGTTGTCGGCGAAGGTGGCGGCGTCCATCAGCCCCAAGGTCGACAGCACCGGCGCGGCGCCGATGGCGAGGAGGACGGCGACCATCACGGCGATGGAGCGGCCGACGGGCTTGGCGGGGCGATCGAAGGTCATGGCGCTCATGTAGCGCTCAACGTACCACGGGCCAGACGGTTCAGCGCTCCGGTTGCAGGCCGGGACCTGCTATGAGGCGCAGATTGCCCCTCACCGCGTATCCCGCCCTCCTTGAAGGTTCCACAGGTGCAACGCGTTCTGATCATCGGACCTTGTGGATCAGGCAAGTCGACGCTCGCCTTCACCCTCGGGCGCCGGCTCGGCCTGCCGGTTCACCACATGGACCAGCTGGGATGGCTCCCCGGCTGGGTCGAGGCCGACAAGGATCAGCTGCGCGAGACGCTCGGCGCGATTGTCGCCACCGAGCGCTGGCTGATCGAGGGCAATTACGGAAGCACGCTGGACCTGCGGTTGCCGAGGGCCGACACCGTGGTCTACCTCGATTTCCCGATCGCCCTCTGCCTCTGGCGGGTGGTGCGGCGCGTGCTGCGTTACCGGGGCCGGACGCGGCCCGACATGACGGAGGGATGCCCGGAACGCTTCGACCTCGAGTTCTTCCGCTACATCCTGTTCTGGAATTGGGGACCGGGTCCCCGGACGGAGGCGCATCTTCGGGGACATGAGGGGAAGGTGGTGCGACTTCGGGGGCCGAGGGCGCTGGTGCGGTGGCTTGCGGCCTTGCCGGTTGAGGGGGCTGGCGATGGGCTTGGGGGCGGATGACCCGAGGGGCGGCGATGGGGTGAAAAGCGGACCCTTCTCTCTGCCCGTGTTCACAACGGGAACGCGACCTCGACAACAAGCCCTGTCGGGTTCCAGGTTCGCGCAATAGTGCCCTCGATCTGACGAACAAGATTGGCCTTCAGAGTCGATCCAAAACCTTCTCGCGTGGGCGCCACGACTTGCGGTCCCCCCGTCTCCCGCCACTGAAGCATGACCTGGCGCCCTTCGACCGTCCAGGTCACCGACACGCGCCCCCCGGCGCGGCTACAGGCTCCGTATTTGTTGGCGTTGGTCGCCAGTTCGTGGAGCAACATGCTGATGGGCTGGACCTGCTGCGGCGAAAGGGCGACCTCTGGACCGTTGAAATCAATGTGGTCCCGGGAGCAGAGGGCTTCCAGTTCTTCGCGGACGACATCCGCCAGCAGTCCGCCTTCCCATCGACGATTGGCCAGGGACGTCTGCGCGCGTGCGAGGGCGTTGATCCTGCCTGCGAGGATTTCCTTGTAGGTTTCCAGATCATCGGCACGGGTCAGGCGAGCGAGCGACTGCACGATAGAGAGGACGTTGCGCGCGCGGTGATCGACCTCATGCATCAAGAGCTTTCGGGCGTCCTCGCTGCGCTTCTGTTCACTGATATCGCGAGCCTCGATGATCGTTCCCACGACCCTGGCCTCATCGCTACTGATCGGGCTGGCGGTGAAGGCGACAGGGATAAAGGAACCGTCCTTGTGAACAAAAACCTCCTCCCCCTGTGTCCCGGCGTTTTCCGGGAAGGCCCGGTCGATAGCGCACTCGGAAAGCGGAAAAGGGCGACCGTCCGGGTAGCTGTGATGGATCACGTCGTGAAGCGGGCGTCCGGTTGTCTCATTGAAGGCGTAGCCGGTCAGTTTCTCAGCGGCCTTGTTCATGAACACGCATTGCTGCTGTTCATCCATGACGAAGACGGACATCGTTGTATTGTCCAAAATCGTATCGAGACGACGAGCGAGCGCGCGCGTTTCCTGTTCCAGACGTCGGTGCGCGGTAATGTCCTGAATCGCAGCATAAAAGACGCGATCGCCCTCCTCTTCGAAGAGTTGGAGCTGGACGGCCACGTTGTAGTCGGTGCCGTCTTTGCGGCGGTGGATCGTCTCAAAAGCCAGGCGTTCGATGTCTCCTGACAGAAGCGGTCGGACCATGGACAAGAAATCGTCTTTGGCGATTTCTGGTTTCAGATCCCACGGCGTCAACGTAGACAATTCAGAAATAGAATATCCAAGATTATCGCGCGCGCCTTTGTTGACGAGGCGGAACCTATAATCATCGGCCGAAAATATATAGAGTTCGCTCGCAGCTTCCTCGACGATACGTCCGAGGCGTTCGTTGGTCACGCCGGTCCGGTAAGGCATATTCCGACATTCCTGGTTGGAACACTTCGCAGGCAGCGTTTCCTAGATTGCATGTGAAGCGGAGGCAATGAACGGATGGTTCCATGGCCCGGTCCATCCGTTCAGGCCCATACGTCTCGCCGCTTGAGCTACCGAATGCCGGCACCGGGTCGGAAGCGGCCATCCGGCAGCCACTATGCGCCCATCCTGGCGTTCGCCGCGATGAACGGTAGGGGGGGCGCCGGCCAGGCGGCGTCGTCAGACCCGCAATCCCATGAACGGCAAAGCCCAGAGCAGTTCGACATCCTCGATCGGCTTGAAGCGGGTGTTGATGCTTTCCAGGGTCCACAGGCCGGGGGCGGCGCCGCGGCGGAGGATCTTGACCATCTTTCGGCCGTCGGCCAGGCGGGCCATGACCTCGTGGCCGACCAGGGGGCGTCGTAGCGGCGGCCGAAGATCAGGTGCTCGCCGTGGCGGACGGATGCCCGGAACGCTTCGACCTGGCGTTCTTCGGCTACATCCTGTTCTGGAACCGGGGACCGGGTCCCCGGACGGAGCCGTATCTTCCGGGGCATGAGGGGAGGGTGGTGCGGCTTCGGGGGCCGAAGGCGCTGAGCCGGTGGCTGGCGACCTTGCCGGTTGAGGCGGCTGGCGATGGGCTTGGGGGCGGATGAGTCGAAGGTCTGCCAAGGGTGGGAAGCTCCGTTGGTCGCGGCATCCAAAAGGCGTCCGTCGGACAGTCACGGCTGTTCGTTTCGAAGGTCCCGCTGCCGATCATGAGGCCGGGGACGAGCTTGCTGTTCGCATCCTTCAGGAGACTTCATGACACCCGGCTAAGGGACGATATCGGGAGGGTGGTCGACGACTAAGCGCCAACCAGACTTGCATTCGGGTGGCGCGCGTTGCATCTGCCGCCCTCAACACCGGACCCGGCCTGCCGGGTGGCTATCCTGGGCGCCTATCCCCCGGGGACACCGGCCGCGAACTGATCGATGATCGAGCGGCCGATACCACGATGAGTTCAATGTCCATATTTGCGTCCGCGCGCCAGCAATGGCTCGCCAATCCGCGCCGCGACCTTCTCGCTGGTACAGTCGTGGCCCTGGCCCTGATCCCCGAGGCCATCGCCTTCTCCATCATCGCCGGGGTCGATCCCGCCGTCGGGCTGTATGCGTCCTTCGTTATCGCCGTCACCATCGCCTTTGTCGGCGGCCGGCCGGCCATGATCTCGGCGGCCACCGGGGCGATGGCTCTGCTGATGCTCACGCTCGTGAAAAATCACGGCATCGAGTACCTGTTCGCCGCATCGATCCTCTGCGGCGTTTTCCAGATCATCATCGGTTTGCTGAAGCTCGGCCGATACATCAAGTTCGTCTCCCGAAGCGTGATGACGGGGTTCGTAAACTCGCTGGCCATCCTGATCTTCATGGCCCAACTGCCCGAACTTATCGGGGCAAACTGGCAGACCTTCGCCCTGGTCGCGGCTGGCCTTGCGATCATCTACGGCTTTCCCCTCATCACCAGGGCGGTTCCCTCGCCCCTGATCGCTATCGTCGCCTTGAGCGGCCTCGTCATCTGGACCGGCCTCGACGTTCGCACCGTGGGCGACATGGGCGAAATGCCCTCCACTCTCCCGATGCTTCACCTGCCCATGGTCCCGCTGACCTGGGAGACGTTGGGGATCATCGCGCCAGTGGCGGCGACCCTGGCATTCGTCGGCCTGCTGGAAAGCCTGCTGACCGCCAACCTGCTCGATGACCTGACCGACACGCCTTCGGACAAGGACAGGGAGACCCGGGGCCAGGGTATCGCCAACATCCTCGCGGGCCTGTTCGGCGGGATGGCCGGTTGCGCCATGATCGGCCAATCAATCATCAACGTGACCTCAGGCGCCAGAGGCCGGCTGTCGACGCTGTGGGCCGGTCTGTTCCTGCTGTTCCTGATCCTGGTGCTTCAGGACTGGGTCGCCCGCATCCCGATGGCGGCCCTTGTTGCGGTCATGATCATGGTGTCGATCGGGACCTTCGACTGGGGATCGGTCCTGCGGCTGCGGTCGGCGCCGGTCCAGTCGTCCATCGTCATGGTGGCCACGACGCTGACGGTCGTCGTGACCCACGACCTGTCCAAGGGCGTGGTGCTGGGCGTTCTGCTGTCGGCGGTGTTCTTTATGCGGAAGGTCGGCAAGACGATTCTTGTGCAGGAGATCGAGACGCCGGAAGACGGGCTGCTTCGCTATCGCGTTACCGGCCAACTGTTCTTCGCCTCGGCGGATCTGTTCGCCGCAAGCTTCGAGCACCACGGCCATCCGAAACGCGTCGAGATCGACCTCACGGGCGCCCACCTCTGGGACCTGACCGCGATGGCCGCCGTCGACAAGGTCGTCTTCCGGTATCGCAAGCAGGGCGCCGAGGTGGAGTTGATCGGCATGAACGAGGCCGGCCGCACGCTGCTCGACCGCGTTGGCGAGCACGACAAAAGACACCTTCCCGCCGGTTCCGGGGGCCACTGAAGGCGCGGAGCCGTGGCGGAATGGCCGAGACTGCTCCGGATCAAAAGCCGCTGAGGCTCGAAGGGGACATCCCGTAGACACTATCCGCTCAACCCGCGAACGCTGGGGTGAGCGGCGGGGTGGGGAGCCGGAGCCGGCCAGGCGGGCCATGGCCATCACCTCGTGGCCGATCAGGGGGTGGGGGCGTCGTAGCGGCGGCCGAAGATCAGGTGCTCGTGGCGGACGGCCCCCCGGAACGCTTCGACCTGGCGTTCTTACGCTACATCCCGCTCCTGAACCGGGGGCCGGGCCCCCGGACGGCGGCGC
>JAUMCZ010000091.1:0-7787 GCA_032122215.1 Caulobacter sp. | reverse complement strand
CCATCACACGGATCTGGCCGCCGCCCGCGCCTGCGGCCTGAAGACCGCCTACATCGCACGGCCTGACGAGTATGGAGGCCGCCCCGCACCCGATGTCGACGCGGCGCAGGACTGGGACTGGTCGGCCGACAGCCTCACGGCGCTGGCCGCCCAACTGGATTGCTGACTGCGGGTTTCCCCTGACCGGCGGCACGCGCCGCCCAAGAGATAGCAGCGCAGGGTCGACCCCACCCTTCCGGCGATGTGTGACCGCGTGCAACTTGCGACCCCGACAAAGCGGCGCCGTCCATGCCGCCTTGTGCATTGGTACGCTCTAATAATATAACCAATTAAGCGATATCGATGTCGGAGGGGATGATGGACTTTAATGACACGCCCGATGAGGCCGCCTACCGCGGCCGGGTGAAGGCTTGGATCGTCGCTAACAAGCCGGCTCTCGACCTGCGGAACCGGAAGCGTAGCGACCCTGAGTTCATTGAAGAGGCCAAGGCCTGGCAGGCCACCAAGGCGGGCGCGGGATTCGCCGGCATCCGTCGCCCGAGCGAGTGGGGAGGCGGCGGTGGGACGATGATGCAGGACATCATCTTCGCCCAGGAGGAAGAGGAGGCCGGGTTGTTCTACGCCGGGCCATTCATGATCGGCATCGGCATGTGTGTGCCGACGGTGCTGGCTCACGGGCTGGACTCGGTGAAGGATGAATTGGTTCGCCCAACAATCAGCGGCCAGAAGATCTGGTGCCAGCTGTTCAGCGAGCCGTCGGCGGGGTCGGACCTGGCCAATGTTCGGACCCGGGCGGTGTTCGACGGGACGACCTGGACGGTCAACGGCCAGAAGGTCTGGAACAGCTTCGCCCATCGGGCCGACTACGGCCTGCTGCTGACCCGCACCAACCCTGAGAAGCCCAAGCACAAGGGCATGACCATGTTCTGGGTCGACATGCACGACCCGGCCATCGAGGTGCGGCCGATCCATCAGGCCAGCGGCGACAGCGAATTCAACGAGGTCTTCTTCAACGACCTGAAGCTGACCGAGGCCAACCGTTTGGGCGAAGTCGACAACGGCTGGAACGTCGCGCTGACAACCCTGATGAACGAGCGGATGAGCGTCATGAGCTCGACCCGCAAACCCAACTGGGACGAGATCATGGCCCTGGCCAAATCCTTGCCCGGGGCGATGGCCGATACCGCCTTCCGCGAGCAACTGGCCGATTGGTACGTCAAGGCCGAAGCCCTGCGCTTCACCCGCTTTCGCCTGCTAACGGACATCAGCCGGGGCGGCCAGCCGGGACCGGCGGCATCGGTCGGCAAGATCGTCTCCTCGACCCAACTGCAGGAAATCACCTCGGCCGGCGTCGAACTGCAGGACCAGTACGGCATCATCGACGACGAGGGTCTCTCGCCGATGGACGCCATCTTCCAGAAGCTGTGGGCCTATTCACCAGGGGCGCGGCTGGGCGGCGGCGCCGACGAGATCATGAAGAACATCATCGCCGAGCGCGTGCTGGGCATGCCGGGTGACATTCGCACCGACAAGGACACCGCCTTCCGCGACCTTCCGACCGGGGCGCGTTAGTCGAGGACGTCGATGATCGAGGTCGATTCGACGCCTTCCAGCCAGACCTTGCCGGCGGCTTCCATGTGGGCGACCCAGTGGGCCTCCGCGCCGGCGGCGTCGCCCGCCTCAATGAGTTCGATCAGCTTCTCCTGCGAGCGCAGGCCGAAGCGGGTGCGACGGTCGGAGGTGTCGAGGGTGCGGGCGTTGGCGCGGAGCGACAGCTGCATGTGCAGTTCCACGACGTCCTGCAGCGCCTTGCCGACAACGCCCAGAGCGATGTTGCCGCACTCGTCCAGCAGGACGCGGTGGAACTCGGCGATGGCGGCGGCGAGGGCGTGCTGGCCGCCGATGGTCCGCTCGATCTCCAGTTGCTTGCGGAGGGCGGCGGCGGCCTCGGCCGGGCGGTTCTCGGCGGCCAGGCGGGCGGCCGGCGGCTCGATCACGCTGCGGGCGATGTAGATGTCCTTCAGGGTCGCGCCGCGCGACTGCAGGGCTACGCCGGCCGCCTTGGTGACCATGTCGTTGGTCAGGGCATTGACCTTGGCCCCGCCGCGGGCCCCGCGCGAGACGCTGATCATCCCCTCCGACTCGAGGATGCGGATGGCCTCGCGGATGGTCGGGCGAGAGACCTCGAAATCGGTGATCAGCTGGGCTTCCGAGGGCAGCTTGTCGCCGGCCTTCAGCTCGCCGCGGATGATCGCCTTGCGGACCCGGCCGGCCAGAACCTCGGCGGTCTTGGGTATACGGATCGACCCACTCATCGGGGAATCAAACATCTCGAAACCTTGTCCGGGCCCCGACTCCGGCGCCCCCTAATGGTCTAACCTATTCTAATCCTTGCCATCGGGCGAGGGGTGGAGACACGCCCTTGCATCAAGGATGAGCCTCACATTATTATATAACTAAGTAATACAATAAATGGACAGAAGCGACATGGCCCTGGATGCGAAAATCCGCGACAACCTGACCCTTCCAGTCATCTGCGCGCCGATGTTCCTGGTCACCGGGCCGAACCTGGTGCGCGAGGCCTGCAAGGCCGGGGTGATCGGCGGTCTGCCGCGCGGCAATTGCCGCACGATCGAAGAATTCGAGGCCTGGCTGAAGGCCATCCGCGCCGACCTCGACGCCCATGACGCCGCCTCCGGGCGCAAGGCTGCGCCGATCGCGGTAAACCTCAACACCCGCCTGCCGGCCGACGAACTGGCCGCCCATCTGGACATCTGCGGTCGCTATGGCGTCGAGATCATCATCAGCGCAGCGGGTGACCCGACAGCGCTGGTCGCCCAGGTGCACGACTGGGGCGGCAAGGTCTTCCACGATGTCACCTCGCTGCGCTTCGCCGAGAAGGCGATTGGGGCCGGGGCCGACGGCCTGACCTGCATCGGGGCCGGCGGAGGCGGCCACTCGGGGACCATCAGCCATCTGGCGCTGATCCCGCAGATCCGCTCGATCTTCGACGGGACCATCATCCTGGCTGGCGCGGTCTCGACCGGCGCCGTGGTGCGGGCGGCGGAAATCCTCGGGGCCGATCTGGCCTATATGGGCACCCGCTTCATCGCCACCCAGGAGTCCGACGCCGACGCGGCCTACAAGGACCTGCTGATCAGTCAGAGCTCCGCCGACCTGATGTTCACGCCCAAGGTGGCCGGGGTGGCCGCCAACTGGATGGTGGAGTCGATCCGCCAGAATGGCCTGGATCCGCTGAACCTGCCGGAACCGCTGGGCAAGGGCATGCGTCACGACCACCTCCCTGATGATGTGCGCCCGTGGAAGACGCTTTGGAGCGCCGGCCAGGGCATCGACCTGATCCACGACGTGCCGACCGTCGCCGAATTGGTGGCCCGGCTGCGGGCGGAATATGTGGCCGCCTGCGAGGCCCCGAGCTTCGTTGACGCCGCCCGCCTCGCTGACCGCGCCTTCGAAGCGGCGAAGGTCTGAGCATGGCTGACGAGTCGCCCGTTCTGGTCGCCGTCGAGGACGGCGTGGCAGTCATCACCCTCAACCGCCCGGCCCAGCTCAACGCCCTGACCCAGGCGATGAGCGAACTCCTGGAGCAGACCTTCGCCGACATCGGCGCCAACCCGGATGTCCGGGTCGTGGTCATCGCCGGGGCCGGCAAGGGCTTCTGCGCCGGGGCCGACATGGGCCGCCTGCAGGGTCTGGTCGCCGACAAGGGCGCGGGCCTGGCTACCCGCCGGCCGGAAGACCCCAATCCGATCTACGACAGCCTCGACGCCCCCGACTACCTGCGCTCGCGCCTGCTGGTTCCCATGGCCATGCCGCAACCGGTGGTCGCCGCCATCAACGGCGCCTGCGCCGGGGTCGGCCTGGCCATCGCCGTGGCCTGCGACATCCGCTTCGGCAGCCCGAACGCCCTGTTCACCGCCGCCTTCCCCCGCCGGGGCCTGACCGCCGAGGCCGGCCTGGCCTGGAGCCTGCCGCGCATCGTCGGCCGCGCCGCCGCCAGCGACATGATGCTGTCGGGCCGCCGCGTCAGCGCCGTCGAGGCGGAGAGGATGGGCCTGCTCAACGCCGTCATCGAGGGCGACGTCCTGGCCCACACCCTGGCCTATGCGAAGGACATCGCCGCGAACTGCTCGCCCCGGTCAACCCGCACCATCAAGCGCCAACTGCGCCTGGCCGCCGACCAGGACCAGCGGGAGGCGGTAATCCTTGCGCATGACGAGGTGGTGGAGTCGCTGGCCTGTGAGGACTTCCATGAAGGCGTCGCCAGCTTCGTCGAGAAGCGGCCGCCGGCGTTCACCGGCCGCTAGGCCGCCGCCTCGATCGGCGCCAGGAACAGCGTCTGGTGGGCCCGGCCGAAGACGCCGGTGCGGTCGGCCAGGATGGTGTTGACCAGCCCGATGCCGGCTCCGTCGCTTAAGGTGACCGCATCGCAGAGCACCCAGTCGCCGATTGGGGCGCGGGTCAGGTAAAGCGAAAGGTCGACGTTGGCGAAGCTCCATTTGCCGCGCTCGACGATGCTCGAGGGGGCGCTGGCGACGTCGGCGGCCATGGCGGCGCGGGCCAGGCCCGGTATCGGCAGGCCCTCGACCAAGTCGGCGTTAAAGGTGGTCCAGAAGCCGCCGGGACCGAGTTCGCGGATCGAGCCGCGGGCCAGTCGGGTCTCCATCGGGTGGCCGGTGTCGAGGGCGCTGGTCACCGGTTTGGCCGGCAGGTCTTCGGGCATCGGGAGGTTGAGGTTCAGGTCGGCGGCGACGGGGGTAGCCTCGGTGCGGATGCGCATGGCGCTGGCCCGGGCGACGACGGCGCCCTCGGCGAGGATTTCGGCGTCGATCAGCTGCATGCGGGCGCCGTCGCGGATGACGCGGACGCGGGTCTCGATGGGCTGGAAGGGCACTGGACGCATGATGTCGACAGTCAGGCGGGTGGTGGCCATCGGGCTTCGCGCCCCTGTGGCTTCCAGGGCGTGGGCCAGCAGGCCGCCAACGGCGACGCCGTTCTGGTGCTTGCGGTTCCAGCTGCCGGTGGCGGGGACCAGGGGCTCGAAGCGGGCCTCGTCCAGTTGGCGATAGAAGGCGGGCTTGCTCATGCGGTGGCGACCTCCCGGACCGAGGCTGAGGGGACGCGCATGGGCTCGACGAACAGGGTCTGGTGGGCGCGGGCGAAGGGGCCCCGGCGGTCGGCCAGCACACTGTTGACCAGGGCCGAACCCTCCCCGGCGCTGACCGTCTCGGCGTCGATGAAGATCCAGTCGCTCTCCGGCGGGCGAACGAAATGGATAACGACGTCGGTGTTGGCGAAGGCCCATACCCCGTGTTCAAAAATGCTCGAAAGACCGCTGCCGACATCCGCGGCCATGGCGGCGGCGACCAGTGGGCTGGCCGGTACACCGGCCAGGATATCGACGGCGGGGCGGGCCCAGCCGCGGCCGGGGCCAGGGTCGAGTAGGCCGCCCTCGAGGACGCGGGTTTCGAGGCCGGCGCGGGGACCTTGGCGGCGAGCCAGGGATTTCTCGGGCGTGTCCTCGGGCGCCGGGTAGTCGAGGGCCTCGGTGGAGACCGGAGAGTCGGCCAGCCGGACCCGGAGGGCCGTGGCCCGGGCGCAGATCTCGCCGGCGGCCCGGAAGGTGACCTCCAGGTTCTGCATGCGGCGGCCTTCACGGACGACGACACACTCAGCCTCGAAGGCGGCCAGCGGGGTCGGCCGGGCGATATCGACGGTCAGCCGGGCCAGCATCATCGGCTCCAGGGTCGGCGTCTGTTCGATCAGATGGGCCATCAGGGCGACGATGGCGACGCCGTTCTGGTGGGCCGGGTTCCACGGGCTGGCGGCCAGTTCGGTGGCGGCGAAGATGCCGGCCTGGCCGGTGTAGAAGCTGGTCGGGGCGCTCATGCGGCGGCCTTCGCGGCGCCCAGGGCGCCGCTCTGGCGCAGCGCCGCGATCTCCGCCTCCTCCAGGTCCAGCAGGTCCGACAGCAGCTCGTCGGTCTGGGCGCCGAGCAGGGGCGGGGAGGCGTAGGTTTCGATCGGCGTCTCCGAGTAGCGGATTGGATTGCGGACGATGGGGATGGTCCCGCCGGCGGCATGCGGCACGGTCAGGATGCTTTCGCGGGCGACGACATGCGGATCGCGGGCCGCCTCGTTGAGGCTCAGCACGGCGCCCGCCATCACCCCGACCCCGGCTAACCGCTCGACCCAGTCGGCCGTGGCCCGGGTCTTCATCAGCTCGGCGACCAGCGGCAGAAGCTCTGCCTGGTGCTCGGTGCGCAGCCAGCGGTCCCTGAAACGCGGGTGGTCCAGCCAACCGGGCGTCTCGGCCGCCGAACAGAACCGCTTCCAGTCGACGTCGTTGGCCACCGTCAGCTGGATCCAGCCGTCGGCCGTGGCGAAGACGCCGGCCGGGATATAGCCCCGGATCTTGCTGCCGCGCGGCGGCTGCTCGCCCTCCATGAGGGCCGCGATCAACTTGTAGCCGACCAGGGCCAGACCGCTGTCGAGCAGCGACAGGTCGATATGCTGGCCGGGCGCACCGTTGACCTTGCGGGCGTAGAGGGCGCTGACGATGCCGACGGCGGCGTGCATTCCGGCCGAGAAATCCATGATCGACACCGGCGAGGGCTGGGGCGGACTGCCCTCCTCGCCGGTCATGCTGACAAAGCCCGATAGTCCCTGGACGATGTTGTCCATGCCGGGGCGGGGCGCATAGGGGCCGGCCTGGCCGTAGCCGCTGAGCGAAAGGTAGACGATGTCGGGATTGACGGCGCGGATGTCGTCGTAGCCGAGGCCCCGGCGGGCGAGGTCGCCGACCTTGAAGTTCTCGATGAAGACGTCGCACTTCGTCGCCAGCTTGCGGACAATCTCGGCGCCCGCAGGGTTGGCCAGGTCGACGCTGATCGACTTCTTGTTGCGATTGACGGCCGCGAACAGGCTGCGCTCGCCGGTCTCCTTGCCAGCCGCGTCTCGGATCTGGCCCGTTCCGATGATCCGCATCGGGTCGCCCTCGATGGCCTCGACCTTGATCACCTCGGCGCCGAGATCGCCCAGAAGTTGGCCGCACCAGGGGGCGGCGAATACCCGGCCCAGTTCCAGCACCCGGACTCCGGCCAGCGGCGCGGTCATCGGCAAACCTCCCATTGCGCTACCGGCTGAACCCGATATAGCTTAATCAGATAACTATTAGAGAAAAGGCCGCCGACGGCAACCGTCGAAGCAGGCTTTCAGGAAACAAAGGAAGCGGACGATGTCCGATACGGTTCTGGTCAGCCGCGAGCGCGGTGTCGCCATCGTCACGCTCAATCGCCCCGAGCGGCTGAACGCCATCGATTCGGAATTGATGGAATACCTGCCAGGCGTCATCCGGGCCGTCGCCGCCGATCCCGAGGTCGGTTGCGTGGTCCTGACCGGGGCGGGCCGCGGCTTCTGCTCCGGCGGCGACCTCAAGAGCCGCCAGGCCGAACTCGACGCCCAGGCGCTGCTCAGCGAGGGCGAGCGCCAGATGATGCAGATGCCCTATGTCATGGACCAGGTTCTGAAGAACCGGGTCGAGGCCTCGCGCCTGCTGCATGACATGCCCAAGCCGACCATCGCCATGATCAACGGCGCCTGCGCCGGCGCCGGGCTGTCGCTGGCCGGGGCCTGCGACCTGCGCTTCGCCGCGGAGAGCGCCGTGCTGACCAGCGCCTTCACCCGCGCCGGCCTGTCGGGCGACTACGGCGGCACATACTACTGGACCCAGATCCTCGGCACCGCCAAGGCCCGCGAACTCTACCT
>JAUMCZ010000090.1:0-33807 GCA_032122215.1 Caulobacter sp. | reverse complement strand
CACCTGCTCGCGGGAGCCGGTGGCCAGGGTGGGGTCGTAGGTCGGCCAGTATTCGATATCGACCGCCCTGCCCCGCGACAGCTCGACCGCCCGGTGCTGCGCCTCGGCGGTCAGGGAGATGACGACGTCGAAGCTGTCATCCTCCAGCATGTCGAAGGTCTTGGGCCTGTGACTGGCGGGATCGATGCCCAGCTCTTCCAGCACCACGGCCGCGAAGGGGTCCATGCCGATCTCGCCGGGGTCGGCCTTCAGCCCGCAGCTGTCGACGAAGATCGCGGTGCCATAGGCCAGCTTCATCAGCGCCTCGGCCATGGGCGAGCGCACCCGGTTGAAATTGCAGGTGAACAGCACCGCCCCGGGGGTGGCGTCGAAGGGGCTCATCCCCGCCAATGCAGGGCGCAGATGAGGGTGAACAGGCGCCGCGCGGTGTCGAGGTCGGTCTTCACCTTGCCTTCGAGCCGGGCCTGCAGCAGCGCGCTGCCCTCGTTGTGCAGCCCGCGCCGCCCCATGTCGATGGCCTCGATCTGCGCCGGCGTCGAGTTGCGGATGGCGGCGTAATAGCTCTCGCAGATCATGAAGTAGTCCTTGATCACCGTCCGGAAGGGCGACAGCGACAGGACATGGGTCTGGGTATAGCCCGGCCCGGCGATGGCCATGACCAGCCGGTTCTCGACCAGGGCGATCTTCACGTCATAGGGCCCGGCCTCGGCGCCGGTCGGTTCGAAGTAGTTGTCTTCCAGCAGATCGAAGATGGCGACCTGCCGCTCCTGCTCCTGGTCGCGGGAGGCCGCAGACAGCGATTCCTCGTCGAGCTCGATGCTCTGCAGGCGGTGGGCGGCTTTGTCGGTCATGAGGCTGGGCGCAGGATACCCGGCTTCAGCGCTGCGGCAACCGCAAGGCTGCCGAAAGGGCGTGGGCCGGCAAGCCCTCGGCTTCCGCCAGGGCCACGGTGTGGGGCCCAAGGATGGCGAAGCCCGCCTTCCCGGCATTGATCACCGAGGTGCGCTTGAGGAAGTCGAACAGCGACAGGCCCGACTGGAACCGCGCCGCCCGGCTGGTCGGCAGCACGTGGTTTGAGCCGGCCACATAGTCACCCAGCGCTTCCGGCGTGTACTTGCCCAGGAAGATGGCCCCGGCGTGCCGCACCTGGTCGGCCAGCGAATCGGGATCGTGGGTGCAGAACTCGACGTGCTCGGGCGCAATGGCGTCGACCAGCCCCGGGCTAAAGGCCAATGGGGCGATAATCACCGCCCCATGGTCTCGCCAGCTGGCGGCGGCGTCCTCGCCGGTGGCCAGGGTCTTCAGGCGTCGCTCAATGGCCGCCTCCACCGCCTCCGCCAGGGCCTCGTCATCAGTGATGAGGATGGATTGCGCCGCCGGGTCGTGTTCGGCCTGGGACAGCAGGTCGCCGGCGATCCATTCGGGATCGTTGTCGGCATCGGCCACCACCACGATCTCGGAGGGGCCGGCCAGGGCGTCGATACCGACGACACCGTACAGCCGCCGCTTGGCCGCCGTCACATAGGCGTTGCCGGGCCCGACGATCTTGTCGACCGGCTCGATGGGTCCGGCCCCGTAGGCCAGCGCCGCCACCGCCTGGGCCCCGCCGATCCGCCAGATCTCGGTCACGCCCGCTTCCGCCGCCGCCGCCAGCACCGCCGGCTCCAGCTTGCCCGGCGGCGTCACCATGGCGATGCGGTCGACGCCGGCCACCTGGGCCGGCACACAGTTCATCAGCACGGTCGAGGGATAGGCCGCCCTGCCGCCGGGGACATAGACGCCAACGCTCTCCAGAGCCCCCCAGCGCCATCCGAGCTCGACGCCGGCCTCGTCGGTCCAGCGCTGATCGGCCGGCCGCTGGCGCTCGTGGTAGGCGCGGATGCGCCTGGCGGCGAAGGCGATGGCTTCGCGAACCCTGGGATCGCAGGCGGCGACGCCCTCGGCGATTTCCGCGGCCGTCACCCGGATGGTGTCTTCGGTCAAAGTCACCCGATCAAAGCGGGCGGTGTAGTCGAGCACGGCCTCGAGGCCGCGCGCCTTGACGCCGGCGATCACCTCGGCGGCGGCGGCGTCCACGTCGGCCGGCTGACCACGCCGCTCGTCCAGGAAGGCGGCAAAGGCGGTCTTGAAATCGGGATCGGTGAAGCGGAACTGGCGCATGCTGCTCACTTGGCGCCTTTGGCCGTCAGATCAAGCGCAAAAGGCGCTCAATCCTCATGCGACGGTCTTCGCGGCGTCGGCCAGGGCGCCGAAACGTCGGCGAGGGCCGCGTCGATGCACTCGACCTCGACCCGCAACTCGCCGTCGCCGGCGAAGGTCAGCACAATGGTCCCACCCGGCGCGTCGCCGGGCTCGAACGTCAGACCCAGCAGGGACAGAACGGCCTCGCGGGCGTCGCGCCGCAACCGGCGGCTCTGAACCTGCAACACGCTGCCCAGCTGCAGGCCGGTGCGCACGCGCTCGGCGCTCCTGGCGCCCCGCTTGCCGCCCGCCTCCCAGCGGAAGCGGTTCAGCCCGATGGTCAGTCGCCGGGATGCGGCCTCGAACCGAATGTCGCCGATCTTGCCGACGGCGTCCTGCAAGGCCGCCGAGAGGACGGCAAGGTCCTCTGCGTCCTCGGCGATCAGGCGCAACGGGGCTGGCGTGTCGCTCATTCTTCGCCGCCATCCCCGGGAATGCGCCGGACCTCTGCGCCGCAGGCGTTGAGCTTGGCTTCCAGTCGCTCGAAACCCCGGTCCAGGTGATAGACGCGGCTGACCGTCGTCTCGCCCGTGGCCACCAGCCCGGCGATGACCAGGCCGACCGAGGCCCGCAGGTCAGTCGCCATGACCGGCGCGCCTTCCAGATGGTCTACGCCGCGCACCCGCGCCTCGCTGCCCGAGACGGTGATGTCGGCCCCAAGCCGGGCCAGTTCGGCCGCGTGCATGAAACGGTTCTCGAAGATGGTCTCGCGGATGACGCTCTCGCCGTCGGCCAGGGTCATCAGGGTCATGAACTGCGCCTGCAGGTCGGTGGCGAAGCCCGGATAGGGCGCGGTGTCGATATTGACCGCCTTCAGGCGCGCGCCGTTGCGCTTGATGATCACCCCGTCGTTCAGCCGGGTGACGCCGACGCCGGCCTCCTCCAGCTTGACCAGCAGGGCCTCCATCAGATCGGCCCGGGTGTTGGTCAGGCGAACTTCGCCGCCGGCCATGGCGGCGGCGACGGCATAGGTGCCGGCCTCGATGCGGTCCGTGATGACCGCATGGCTGGCGCCGTGCAGCTTCTTCACCCCGGTGATGGTGATGACCGGAGTCCCCGCCCCTTCAACCTTGGCGCCCATGGCGTTCAGGCAGTCGGCCAGATCCTCGATCTCGGGCTCGCAGGCGGCGTTGCCCAGGCGGGTGACGCCCTTGGCCAGCACGGCGGCCAGCATGGCGTGCTCCGTGGCCCCGACCGAGACGATCGGAAACTCGATATCGGCGCCCTTCAGCCCACGCGGGGCCTGGGCGTAGACGTAGCCCTCATGCAGATCGATGGTGACACCCAGCGCCTCGATCGCCTTCAGGTGCAGATCGACGGGCCGTCCGCCGATGGCGCAACCGCCCGGCAAAGAGACCTTGGCCTGACCATTGCGGGCCACCAGCGGGCCCAGAACGTTGAAGCTGGCCCGCATCTGGCGGACCAGGTCGTAGGTCGCGAAATGGCTGCGGATGGTCTTGGTGTGCAGCACCGATTCCGGTCCGTCCGGACCGTCGCTCTCGGTGATGTTGGTGCCCAGGTGCTGCAGGAGCTGGCCAAGGAACCGGGTGTCGCGCAGACGCGGCATGTTGGTCAGCCGCAGGGGCTCTTCGGTCAGCAGGCTGGCCACCATCAGCTTGATGGCGGAGTTCTTGGCGCCGCTGATCGGGATTTCCCCGTTCAGCCTGGTGCCGCCGGTGATGGCGATGCTGTCCATCCAGTCCCTCAGATGTCCGCCCCCGGGCAAGTCGGGCGCAAAGAATGGCCTTTAACGGGCGCGAGCCCCGCGCGCCACTTCCATGGCTGTCACGACCCTGTCAGGCCTTGTCGGGATCGTCTTGCTTTTCCGGTGCAGACGCCCGCTTGGCGGCCTTGCGCCGGCGCAGGTTGGCCCGCAGGGCGGCCGCCAACCGCGCCTCTTTCTCGGCTTTGTCTTCAGTCGATCCGGAGGGCGGTTTGGCCATGGCCTCTCACCTGTCTATGGGGCGGTTTCCCGAAGGAAACCTGGTGCCGCCGGGCAGGATTGAACTGCCGACCTCAGCCTTACCAAGGATGCGCTCTACCACTGAGCTACGGCGGCTAGACAGGTGAGGCGCGCCTAGTAGCGAAAGTCGCCGGGAAGGCAAAGGGAAAAATCGGCTTTCTCCCATTTCGTCTCATCAACCGTTCGCCCGCCGCGGCCAAAGTTCGCCTGCCAGCCCGGCGACCGCGGTTAGCAGCACCCCGCCCAGCAGCCATAGCCCACCGATGACAAGCGCGCTGCGCGAGAGCGGCGGAGGCAGAGACATGACCGCGATCAGAATCGGGATCCAGGAGACCCGCATGCCCACCTCGCGCCAGAGCAGCACCTTGCCGTCCAGCAAGCGGCCCGGCGCCTTGTGGGCGATGACCAGCAGGCCGACGAGACCGGCCGCCGGGACCCAGAGACCCGGCAGATGACCGGACATCAGCAAAAGGGCCGCGACGCCCAGGCTGGCCACGCCGAGCCCGGTCAGCAGGCCAATGCGCCAGCGCCGCGTTACCTGATGCTCCCAGATCTCTTCCAGCGTGCCCGAGGCCATCGAAACCATCGCGACGCCGGCCGCCAGCGCCACGCCCAGCTGCCACCAGGCGCCGGCCGGCAGCACATCGGCGAGAATCAACCAGAAGATCGCCAGGAACAGACCCTGGCTGGCCGCTCGCACGTACCAGGGAAACCGCCGCGCGGGCTGCAGGGTGACCAGGCCGACGACCCAGAATCCCAGAGTGAACAACGACATGTAGCTGGGCATTTCCAGACCCCAGCCCTCGCCGGGACTGCGGTCCGGCTCGCCGGTGACGAGGGCCCAGCCGACCAGGCCGGACCCAAGGGCCGCAAAGGCCAGCGCCGGTTGCCAGGTCAGCGGCCACAGGCCGGCGCAGAGGGTGGCGAGGAGTACAAGCGCCAGCCCGGCCGGCATCCAGCCGGCGGCCAGCCATGGCGGCGCGCTCCAGCGATAGCCCGTCCGCCAGGCGTGCTGCGGTCGCTGGACGCCGAAATGCCAGATGGCCAGGACCACGGCGGCCGCCACCAGGCAGGCCAGGAAGGTCGCCGGCGTAACCGCAGGATAGCCAGTCGCGGTGCGCGCCGTTGGCTGCTCTACGGCGATGGCGAGGACATAGGCGATCACCGGCATCGACAGCAGCAACAGCGGGTTGAACCAGGGCTGCTCCAGCGCCCGCGTCCACCAGGCGACCGCCTCCTGGTCCATGTCGCCCCACAGGCTGCGACGCCGGTAGTTGAGGATTTCGAACATCCCCGAGACCGATTTTCGCAGGCCGGGGTTGAGCCGATACAACAGGGTGCGCAGGCGTGTCGGCTTGCGGGTCAGGGCCTTGTAGGCGTCGTGGTAGCGATGGCCCTGGCGGGCGATCTCGCGCAGCCCTGACAGATCGTCGCGCCGCTGCAGGACCCCTGCCCCGGCCTGGCCCTGCCTGCTCAGTCGGCCGGCCTGCCAGCGAAACCGGGCAACGACGGGATCGATCAGCATGTCCGCCCGCGGCATCGACTGCACGATCAGCTCTTCCAGCCAGCCCTCCAGCCAAAGGATGGTCGGCAGATGCTCCATCATCGGCGAGGCGAAGACGTCCTCCAGGGCCAGCAGCGCCGCGCTGTCGGAGGGTTTCCGCCCCTCGGCGAACAGGCCGCGCAGACGGCCGAGCCTGGCGTTGAAGTCGACAGCCTCGGCCCGGACGGGGTCAGGCTCCGGCTGTGGCGCCGGCTCCGGCTCGGACGCCGCATCATCTGAAACGGGCGGCTGCGCATCAGGCGCAGCCCGCCACCAGCGATCCCTGGCCTCCGCAACCGGCTCATCAACGGCCGGCGCCGGGTCCGGCGCCCCCCGCCACCAGGGATCGACGGGCGGCCCAGGCAAAGGCAGGTCATCGTCCACCAGGCCCGGTTCGCGACGGGCAGCCTGGGCAGAGTTGATGAGCGCGATCAGTTCGGGATCGAAGGCCCCGGCGTCATCGTCCTCATCCTCGTCCTCATCGGGATCGTCATCCCATCCGTTGGCCTTGCGCTGCGCCATCCACTGGGCTTCACGCACGGCCTGCTCATAGGCCTCACGCAGCTCCTGGAAGCCCTCGGCGTCGTCTTCCGGATTGGTCACCTTCAGCAGCCGGGCGTAGGCCCGACGGATCGCCGTCATGTCGTCGGTGGGGTCTATGCCCAGCTTGCGCCAGACACCCCGGCTCACAGCCAGGTCTCCCCTTCCAGCGCATCCAGGGCCTTCATCAGCTCGCCGCGGGCATACTCGACCTCGCGAGGGTCCTGCTTGTCGAGAACCATCTCGAACTGCGAGGTGATCTGCGAAATGTAGCTGCGGGTCTCGCCGAGGAACTTCTCGTAGCAGCGGCTGGCACGGGCCAGGGCCGCCTTGTTGGCGTCGGCGTCTCGCGGATGCTGTTTCAGCGCCGCCAGCAGGGCGCGGCGCTGGTCCAGACCGGCCATCGAGGCCGTCTCGTCGTCCATGATCACCAGCTCGCGGCGCTCTCCGGTCTTAGGCACATGGATGTCGACCTCCAGCAGGCCGTTGATGTCATAGCTGAAGCGGACCAGAACCTCGATCTCGCCGGCCCGGGCCGGCGGCACCTTCAGGGTAATCTGCCCCAGCTTGATGTTGTCGACGACGCTCAGCGACTCCCCCTGGTAGATGCCGAGATCGATGGCCTTCTGGCCATCCTGCAGCGTCGAGTAGCTCTTCACCCGGCTGGCCGGGATGGCGGTGTTGCGCTCGATGATCGGCGAGAAGATGCCGTCCCTGAACGTCCCGTCCGGCCGCCGCTCCGCCGAATCCACCCCCAGGCTGTAGGGGCAGACATCGGTCAGGACGACCTCCTTCAGGGCGACGTCCCGCGCTTTCAGCCCCGCCTGCACGGCGGCGCCGAGCGCCACCGCCTCATCCGGGTTGACCGCGTTGGAGGGGAAGCGGCCGAACATCTTGGTCACGGCCCGGCGGACCAGCGGCATCCGCGTGCCGCCGCCGACCAGAACGATCTCACCCAGATCATTGGCCCGCACATTGCTGTCGCGCAGGGAGCGCAGCACCGGCTCGCGCAGCCGGTCCAGCAGGGCCTGGGCGTTGGTCTCGAAACCGTCGGCGGTGATCTCGACCTCGCGGATCACGTCCTTCCAGGTCACCGACATGGTCACCGTGCTGCTCTCGGTCAGACCACGTCGGGCCCGCTCGGCCGCCTCGCGCAGCCGCTCGATCAGCACCTGTTCGGTCCGGTCGCTGGCCCAGTCGCCGGCCGCCTGCGTCCAGAACATGTTGATCAGCAGCTGGTTGAAGTCTTCCCCGCCCAGATGGTTGTCGCCCGTCGAGGCGCGGACCTCGATGACCCCCTCGAACAGTTCGAGCACCGACACGTCGAAGGTGCCGCCGCCCAGGTCGAAAACCAGGAACCGGGCCTCGTTGTCCAGTTCATGGATGCCATAGGCGAGGGCCGCGGCCGTCGGTTCGTTCAACAGCCGCTCGACCTTCAGGCCCGCCAGTTCCCCGGCCCGTCGCGTGGCCTTGCGCTGCTTGTCATTGAAATAGGCCGGCACGGTGATCACCGCCTCGGTGACCGGCTGTCCCAGATAGGCCTCGGCGTCGGCCTTCAGGCTCTTGAGCACCAGGGCCGACAGTTCCTCGGGCGTGAACGACTTCTTGCCCAGCCTGGTGGTGCGGCTGGAGCCCATGTAGCGCTTGAAGGCGGTGGCCGTCAGCTTGGCGTGGGTCGACTGTCGCTCGCGGGCTGCGAGGCCAACCAGGATGCTGTCGGTGGCCTCATCGACACTGACCGCCGAGGGCGTCAGCCGGTGACCCAGACTGTTGGGAATCAGCTCCGCCTGACCGTCGCGCCAGACCGCGACCGCCGAGTTGGTGGTCCCCAGATCGATACCAACAATCACGCTCTCGCCCCCGAAAGGCCAATCAGGCCCTGCCGTCTTCTAGCATTCGGGGGCCGAGGCTTCGCAAGAGGGGCGCGCCGGTTTGGCGACGCCCTCAGACGATCTGCTGCTCCTCGACCAGAAAGACCGGCGATTTCGCCAGGTCGATGAACCTGCGCTCGTCTTCCAGCAGTTCGAGGCCGGCCTTGCGAACGGCCGGGTCGTCGCTGCCCATATCCTCGATGCGGTCCCACCACAGTTCGGCGACCCCGTCGTAGGCCGGCGGCCCGGCCCGGCTGGCGGCCAGGGCGGCGAAAGCCTCATCGGGCAGGGTGTGGCTCTGCACGTAACGGCGAATCTTCAGCAGCGCCGCCCGTTCGGCGACCAGCGGCGCATGGGTCTGACGCCAGTAGGTCTGGAATTCCTCGCGGGTCAGGTGCGGCAGACGGGTCAGGCAGAAGGTGATCTTGATCATCGGGCGTCCTCCGGGCGTGGGAGGATGCGACCTTGCCCCTGCGTCCGCCTAGCCCTTGACGGCGTTCGCCGCGAAATAGCCTGCCGTCGCTATGGTCGCCGTGATGAAGGTTCCCCAGGCCAGGTCGGCGGCGACCACGGTCCAGCTGAAGCCCTTGAGCGTCGCCATATTGGTCAGGTCATAGGTGGCGTAGGCGACGAGGCCGAAGAAGGCCCCGTTGAGCAGGGCCACGGTCCATGACCCGGCCTCCAGACCCGGCCGGGTCCCGAAGTAGACGGCCCCGACCAGGTACAGCAGGTAGAAGGGCACTGCCGCGCTCATCAGCGGCTTTTCCAGCAGCAGCGGCCCGAGTTCCCGCTGGTAGAGCTTCTGGGCGATGAAGGCGAGCCAGACGAAATCCACCGCCACGAAAACGACAGCGGCGGCGATGTAGGCGGCGACATATTGCAGCATGGCAGGCTCCTCCGCTCCCGAGTTAGGGCGTCGGGAGCCCTCGCCAAGGGCTACTCCGCCGCCAACGCCATCGCCGCGCCGGCTGTCAGCGCCGTCTTGGCCGCCAGTTCGGCCTTGGCCGTCTCGTACTCCGCCGACAGTCGGGCGACCATGTCGGCGACCGTCGGGATGTCCTTGACCGCGCCGATGCCCTGGCCGCAGCCCCAGATGTCGCGCCAGGCCTTGGCTTCCTGGTTGCCGCCCGAGCCGAAGTTCATCTTCGACGGATCGCTCTGCGGCAGGTTGTCGGGGTCGAGGCCCGCCGCCACGATCGAGGGGCGCAGATAGTTGCCGTGCACGCCGGTGAACAGGTTGGAATAGACGATGTCGTCGGCGGCGCTGGAGACGATCATGTCCTTGTAGCCCTGCTGCGCCCGCGCTTCCTGGGTCGCGATAAAGGCCGAGCCGATGTAGCCGAGGTCGGCGCCCATCGCCTGGGCAGCCAGGATCGACTTGCCGTTGGCGATCGAGCCAGACAGGGCCACCGGCCCGTCGAACCACTCGCGGATTTCCTGGATCAGGGCGAACGGCGACAGGCCGCCGGCATGGCCGCCGGCGCCGGCGGCGACAGGGATCAGGCCGTCAGCGCCCTTCTCGACCGCCTTGTGGGCGAAGCGGTTGTCGATGACGTCATGCAGGGTGATGCCGCCCCAGGCGTGGACGGCGTTGTTGACGTCCTCGCGGGCCCCCAGCGAGGTGATCATGATCGGCGCCTTGTACTTGGCGCACATCTCGATGTCCTCCTCGAGCCGGTTGTTGGTCCGGTGGACGATCTGGTTGACCGCGTAGGGCGCCGACGGCTTGTCCGGGTTGGCCTTGTCCCAGGCGGCCAGTTCCTCGGTGATCTGCGCCAGCCACTCGTCCAGCTGGCTGATCGGCCGGGCGTTCAGCGAGGGGAAGCTGCCGACGACGCCGGCCTTGCACTGGGCGATGACCAGCTCCGGCCCCGAGATGATGAACAGCGGCGAGCCGATGACCGGCAGGCGGAGACGGTCACGGAGAACGGGCGGCAGGGCCATGGAGAGTCACCTTGGGACGTGTTGATATACGCTGTAAATATAACAGCTGTTTGAGCCGCGCAACCGTGCCCTTGGGGCAGGCGATGCGGACGACTTAAGTCGCGATGTAGCGGAAAACCGCGGCCGGACCAGGCGCGGCCGAACCAAAGTCGCGCGCCTCATACACCGCCAGCTCCTGCAGGCGCCCCACCGGCAGAAACTCGCGCAGCGGATCGCCCACAAAAACCTCCTGCCCCGCCGCAAGGCAGTGATCGAGCAAGGCCGTCATTCGCTCGGCCAGGCCGAAATCGTAGAAGACGTCCCCAATCAGAATGACATCGACCTCCGGCAGTGGGGTGGTTGTGGCGTCGCCCCACAGGCAGGTCGCCGAAACGCCGTTCCGCCGGGTGTTGAGTTCGGTCGCGACCACCGCAAAAGGATCAATGTCGATGGCGAAAACCTCTGCGGCCCCTGCCCTGCCCGCGGCGATCGACACCACGCCCGACCCACTGCCGACGTCCAGCACCCGGCGCCCGGCGACCCTCTGCGGCTGGTCAGCCAGGAAGGGAATCAAGGCTCGGCCGCCGCCCCAGAGATGGGCCCAGAAGGGCATTCCGAAACCCGGATTGAGCCTCTGCAGGCTCGCAAGACCGCTGCGGGGACCGGCCAGATGCATCTCCACACCGGGAATCTCCGCCACGGCGACAGGGGTCAGGGCGCGCTCGATGAACGCCACCGCCTCGGCCCGCACAGACTCGCTCAGTTCCAACTGACGGCTCCCTATCCGCGACGGCCAAACCCTGTTTCCGGGCGCTTGACGCTCCTTACGTCACAGGCGCATGACGCCCGCGTCAACTGCTGCATCGTACTGCTGGAGCCGCCGCCCTTGTCCGGACCTGTCCTGTCCCTCGCTGACGACTTCCCCGCCAGTCCGAAAGCCGAATGGCTGTCGCTGGTCGAAAAAACCCTCAAGGGCCAGTCCTTCGAGGACGCCCTGGTCAGCCGCACGGTCGGCGGCATCGCCATCCAGCCGCTCTACACCGAGGCCCCGCAAAACCCCCGCGACCTGCGCGCCCGTGACGCCGTTCGGCCCTGGGACCTGCGCACGGTCGTCGCGCATCCGGACCCGGCCCGCGCCAACGCTGACATCCTGAAAGACCTCGAACAGGGCGCCGCTTCGGTCCTCGTCCGGATCGATCCGACCGGCCAGGACGGCGTCGCCGTCGCCGATGCGCAGGGCCTGGCCCGCGTCCTCGACGGCGTGCTGCTCGATTTGGCCCCCGTCGCCCTCGACGCCGGCTTCCTGGGCCCCAAGGCGGCCGACTGGCTGGCCGGCCTGGCCAAGGCTGCGCCAGGCGCCCCCCTCGCCTTCCACATGGACCCGCTCAGCGCCTTCGCCCGCACCGGCGCCTCGCAGGGGCCGATGGAGAGCCACCTGGTCTCCGCCGCCACGGTCGGCGCCCGCCTGCTCGGCATTCATCCCAAGGCCAGCCTGATGCTGGCCAGCGGCACGGTTGTGCATGAAGCCGGCGGCGGCGAGGCCGAAGAGCTGGCGGTGATGACCGCCGCCGCCGTCGCCTACGCCCGGGCCCTGGTTCGCGCCGGGCTGAGCATGGAGCAGGCCTTCGGGGCCATCACCCTCGGCGTCTCCCTCGACGGCGAATACTTCACCAGCATCGCCAAGCTGCGCGCCGCCAAGGTGCTCTGGGCCCGCGTCACCGCCGCCTGCGGCGTCAGCGTCGCTCCGACGGTGGAGGTTCGCACCTCCCACCGCATGCTGACGAAAAAGGACCCCTGGACCAACCTGCTGCGTCTGACCGCCGCCGGGTTCGCCGGCGCCGTCGGCGGAGCCGACGCGATTGTCATGGGCGCCTACACCGACGCGCTTGGCATCCCCACCACCTTCGCCCGCCGCCAGAGCCGCAACACCCAGCTGGTGCTGATGGAGGAGGCCAACCTCGGCCGCGTCGCCGATCCGGCCGGCGGCGCCAGCTACCTCGAAACCCTGACCGACCAGATCGCCCGCGCCGCCTGGAGCCGCTTCCAGGCCATCGAAGCCGAGGGCGGCCTGATCGAGGCCCTTTCCAAGGGCGTGGTCGCCAAGGCCGTCATCGCCACCCGCGACGCCTGGCTCGCCGCGCCGCGCAAGATCCTCGGCGTCAACGCCTTCCCGAACGCCGCCGAGACGCCGGCCGAGGTCGAGACGCCTGATCCCGCCGCCTTCGCCCTGCCCGTTCCCGACCTGCGCATCCCAGGCCCGTCGGCCAGCTGTCCGCCGCTCGCCCCCGTCCGCCTCGCCGCCGCTCTCGAGGAGGCCTGAACCATGTCCACCTTCCCCAACTTCGCCGACCTGCCCTTCGACGCCGACCTCAAGGTCGCCGCGCCCACGCCGGGTGAAACCTGGGACACGCCCGAAGGCGTCTCGGTCGCGCCATCCTATGGTCCCGAGGACACCAAGGACCTGGACTTCCTGACCGGCTATCCGGGCGTCGCCCCCTTCCTGCGCGGCCCCTATCCGACGATGTACGTCACCAACCCCTGGACGGTGCGCCAGTACGCCGGCTTCTCGACCGCCGAGGACAGCAACGCCTTCTACCGCCGCAACCTGGCCGCTGGTCAGATGGGCCTGTCGGTCGCCTTCGACCTCGCCACCCACCGGGGCTACGATTCCGACCATGAGCGGGTGAAGGGGGATGTCGGCATGGCCGGCGTCGCCATCGACAGCATCCTCGACATGCGCACCCTGTTCGACGGCATCCCGCTCGACAAGATGAGCGTCTCGATGACCATGAACGGCGCCGTCCTGCCGATCCTGGCCCTCTACATCGTCGCCGCCGAGGAACAGGGCGTTCCCCCCGAAAAGCTGTCCGGGACCATCCAGAACGACATCCTCAAGGAGTTCATGGTCCGCAACACCTACATCTATCCGCCCGCCCCCAGCATGCGGATCATTTCGGACATCTTTTCATACACTTCGACGCATATGCCGAAGTTCAACTCGATCTCGATTTCCGGCTATCACATGCAGGAAGCCGGGGCGACGGCCGACCTGGAGCTGGCCTACACCCTCGCCGACGGCATCGAATACGCCCGCGCCGGCGTCGCCGCCGGCATGGACATCGACGTCTTTGCCCCGCGGCTCAGCTTCTTCTGGGCCATCGGCATGAACTACTTCATGGAAGTGGCCAAGATGCGGGCCGCGCGCCTGCTCTGGGCCCGCCTGATGAAGCGGGAGTTCAATCCCAAGGACAGCCGCAGCCTCTCCCTGCGGACCCACAGCCAGACCTCCGGCTGGTCCCTGGCCGCGCAGGACGTGTTCAACAACGTCTCGCGCACAGCCGTCGAGGCCATGGCCGCCGTCAACGGCCAGACCCAGTCGCTGCACACCAACTCCCTCGACGAAGCCCTTGCTTTGCCTACGGATTTCTCGGCCCGCATCAGCCGAAACACCCAGCTCTTCCTGCAGCTGGAAAGCGGCACCACCCGCGTCGCCGACCCGTGGGGCGGCAGCTACTACGTCGAGCGCCTGACCCACGACCTGGCCGCCCGTGCGCTGGAACACATCGAGGAAGTCGAGGCGCTCGGCGGCATGGCCAAGGCCATCGAACAGGGCCTGCCGAAACTGCGCATTGAAGAGGCCGCCGCCCGCACCCAGGCCCGCATCGACGCCAATCGCCAGAGCGTGGTCGGCGTCAATCGCTACCGCCCGGAAGTCGCCGACGACATCCCGGTTCTCAAGGTCGACAACGCCGCCGTCCGTGCGGCCCAGCTGGAAAAACTCAACCGTCTCAAGGCGGAACGCAACGAAGCTGAGACGCAAGCCGCCCTTCAGGCGCTGGAAGACCGCGCCCGTGGCGACGGCAACCTGCTGGCCCTGGCCGTCGACGCCGGCCGCGCCAAGGCGACGCTCGGCGAAATCAGCTATGCTCTGGAAAAGGTCTTCGGCCGCCACCGCGCCGAGATCAAATCGATCACGGGCGTCTACATGAAGGAAGCCGGCTCCAACCCCGCCGTGGCCCGCGCCAAGGCCATGGTCGACGCCTTCGAACAGGCCGACGGCCGCCGGCCGCGCATCCTGATCGCCAAGATGGGCCAGGACGGCCACGATCGCGGCCAGAAGGTGATTGCCACCGCCTTCGCCGACCTCGGCTTCGACGTCGACATCGGCCCCCTGTTCCAGACCCCGGCCGAGGCCGCCCGCCAGGCCGTCGAGAACGACGTCCACGTCGTCGGCGCCAGCTCCCTGGCCGCCGGCCACCTGACCCTCGCCCCGGAACTGAAAGAGGAGTTGGCCAAGCAGGGCCGCCCAGACATCATGACGGTGATCGGCGGCGTCATCCCGCAGCAAGACTGGCCGGCCCTCGAAGCCGCCGGCGTCGCCGCCATCTTCCCGCCCGGCACGGTGATCGCGGAGGCCGCCATCGACCTTCTCGAAAAGCTCAACCGCCAGCTTGGCTACGAGCAGGCGGCGGCGGGGTAGGCGTGGGCGAGGTTCGGACCGGTCCTGGTCGCATCATCCTGGCCGTTCTGGCCGGGGCGATCACGGCGCCGCTGTTCGTTGTCCTCAGTCTCATCCTGGGAAGCCTGTTCTTCGACCAGACCTCGTCGTCCGGGCAAGGCGGGGTATCGGACGCTCTTCAGACCCTGCTCCTGCTGTGGGGAGCCGGAGTCATCGTCGGCGGCCCCATCGCCCTTGGCGCCATCGTCATCCTCTTCGGCCCCCTCTGGCATATCCACAGCCGGCTGCGCCGAGGTCCGTTCAGCTTCATGGTGCTCGCGGGCATCGCCGGCTTCCTGCTTGATCGGGCTTTCTGGCTGGTGGACGGGGCGAGCGATCCCCTTGATCCAAAGATCAGCTGGATATTCCCCCTGTCGGCGACGCTGAGCGGCGGCATCATGTGGCTGGTCGCCTATCTCGGAGCGCCGAGGATCACGGCCCCCCGGACGCTACCCCAGGCCAATTTCACGACCGCCGAACCCGTGGCCAACCAGTAGATCATTCGCCGCCCTTGGTGGTAACCGGAGCGACGGGCGCGGACGGAGGAATTGCTGGAACTTCGCCGCCATCCTCCGCCGGCTTGGGGGCCTGCCCATTCTTTGGCGGCTCTGCCTCCTTCTTGCCGGCGGTTTTCTCAATCACCAAGCTGTAGCCGAGTTTCTTCAGCATTCCTTCGGTTCGGTCCAAGCCCTGAGTCCCGAAGTCAGCTTTCTCGACTTTCTCAGAAGCCTTCACCAACCCCATGTGGATTGAACACGCTGCATGGTACTCCACTGCATCAGCAACGGCGGTCCGCAACGTATAGTCTCGCAACGGCAGGGCTCGCCGCTCCGCGATCTTGATCAGGATGTCCGACCTTGCCGCTTCGATGCCTTGCAGGATGACTTGGCTGGTCATCTGCGAATAAAAGTTCTTGTCGAACTCAGCGTTGGCTCCGCTCGCCGCCGTCGATGCCGCCGCGAGGCCTCGGATAGTACCTTCGGGAGTGAAAGCTGACGCAGCAGCCGAGAGGACGTTGGCAGTCGTCGCAAGATTGAAGCCAACCCCTGCTCGATTTCCGAAGACGAAGTTCCGCCACGCTATACAGCGCTGATTTGCGGCCTCTATCAGTTGAGATTGAATTTCGTCGCGCCGATACGAGCCAAAGCCGCGCGCCACCTTGCCATCGACGCCAACAATTTCAGCTTTGTTATCAACCTCAAACCAGTATTGAGCGGCCGCGAGGCGGTCTGCTTCGTATTCTGGACTTCCCATGGGGCCGGCCTTGACCGAGGGGTCAATCAACCCGGCCAAATCGACCATCGCCTCCTGCTTGGTAACCTTGCTCCCTTGACCGAAAGGAGTCCGCGTCAGTTCGCCGACCCCGGTATAGCCATTGGCAATCGTGCCACAGCCAGACAGAACGGCACCTGTGACCAAAAACAACCCCAATTTGAGAAAATTACTCATTTTCGCCCCACTGCACGCCTTCTGATTGATTGAAATTGTCTAACGTCGTTCTGTCAATTGTTATCTCTCCCGCCTTTGGCCATGGATTTCCTACTGTTTGGTCATGGAAACAGCTCTCGTCCTCGACTTAGATCGAGCGCCACTGACGTAAGCATGAGGGCTACAAGGAGCCCCGCCATGCCCGCCCCCCGCCTCTCGCCCCAGCGCATCACCCCCCATCGAGTCTTGGGCGCCGCCATCACCGCCTGGCTGCTGCCCTCGCTGATCCTCGCCAACCTGATCATGGTCGGCGACGCCTTCACCTCGACCGGCCCCGACGCCGACATGATCAGCGCCGCCGTCACCGCCTGGACCGCCGGGCCGGTGATGGGCCTGTTGATGGGCTGGCCCTTCCTGCTGGCCGCCTTCGCCGCCTGGGGCCTGCTGCACCACTGGCGGCTGGCCACGCCCAGGGTCGCGGCCGGGGTCGGCCTGCTGTGCGGCGCGGCTGCGGGGATCGCGCTCGGCGGTCGCGGCGGGGAGACGCAGTGGATCTTTGCCGGGCCGGTCATAGGCGCCATCACCGGCCTGGCGGTCTGGTGGGTGGCCTATCGCCAACCGGAAGTGACCGTATGACAAACGCCAGCCTGCAACGCGTTCAGGCTGCCTGCAGCGGCCCTCGCGCGCGCATCTTTCTCGGCGCGGTCACGGCCTGGCTGTTTCCGGCTTGGGCGATTCCGCTCGGCGCCTTTGTCGCCAGCCTGATCGCCAGCTCAGGCACAGGGAATTCAATCGGCCTGGAACATCTGCTCAGAGCGATGATCTTGATCCCCCTGGCGGGGCTCTTGATCGGCGCCCCGACCCTTATCATCGGCTACCTCGGCTGGTTCCTGCTCCATCGCGCCGGCTACCGCGGTATCGGCGCGGCGGCCCTGCTCGGGCTGTTCGCGCCCCTGGGCAGCATCGGAGCCGTCAGCCTGTTCAGCTTCAACATCTTCTCGGGCGACGGCGGCGCCATCTTTCTGGCGTGCCTTATCCTGCTGGGCGCGATCACCGGACTCCTGGTCCGTGTGATCGCCTACCCGCGATCAGCTGATCCCCGTCAGCCCTGAATCCACCGCCAGTGTCTGCCCCGTCACATAGACGCTCTCCTCGCCGATGAAGAACAGCGCCGCATAGGCCACCTCCCAGCCTGTCGCCTGGCGTCCGAACGGCGTCGGCGACCTGCCCCGGCTGGGCCTCCCCTGCGTCGCCGCCCGGCCCAGCGGCGTGTCGACCAGGCCCGGCGCAACGATGTTGGCCCGCACGCCCTTCCGCGCCCCCTCCAGCGCCACATGCCGCATCAAGCCGCCCAGCGCCGCCTTCGACGAATCATAGGCCGGCAACCGCGATCCGGCGATCAGCCCGGCGATCGAGCTGATGAACACCACGGACCCGCCCGGATCCATCGCCGGTAACGCCTCGCGGCAGCACAGCATCGGCCCCCGAAGGTTGACCCCCAGCACCGTGTCCCACTCCGACGCCCGGGTCGCCGCCAGTCCCAGTCCGCCCACCCCGATGCCGACATTCAGCGCCAGTCCGTCGAGACCGCCCAGGCCCCGCACAGCCGCCGCCACCATCTCCACCACGTCGGTTTCATGCGCGATATCCGCCGTGATGGCGACGGCCCGGCCACCCTCGGCCTCGATCAGCCGCACCGTCTCGGCGGCGCTGGCCTCATCGCGGTCAGCGACGACCACATGGGCGCCCTCTCGCGCGAAAAGCAGGCTCATCGCCCGGCCATTGCCGACAGGATCCGTCGCGGCATCGACCGTCCGCTGGCCGCCGCCGACCACCAGGATCCGCCTGCCCTTCAACCGCCCACGCCCCGGCGCCAGGCCTTCCGACTCCGCACTCAGCGGCCGCACATAGCGTTCCTCGTCGGCCATGCGCCGTCCCTCCCTCTTGTTGTCGGGGATCAGTCTCGCGCGGCGATACCGGACTGCCTAGTGGGCGAACTTGCTCGGGCCCTTCTTGCGGGCCCTCTTCTTTTCCGGAATGTCGTCCGGCGCGCCGTGCCTGTTCTCGATGTCCTTCTGCAGCGCCGTGGCCGCCATCAGGTGGCCCTGCCACAGCATGTCGACGGCGGAGCCCAGCACCGGCACCGCGCTGGCGCCGCTGTCGACCAGCAGATAGGCCAGCATCCGCAGGATTGTGCCGAACCCGGCCCCGGCCCGAAGCGCTTCGAAAAGCAGGAACATCGCGCCGCCGACGCTGTAGACGGTGCCGGCCACCGGCACCCAGGTCAGCAGCCCGTCCAGACCGATGCCGAACGGCCCGATACCGATCACCCGGTCGGAGATGGTCTTGATCGCCTCGGCGGACTTCCAGGCGGAGTGTGCGCGTTCACGGGTCATGGCCAACGGAGCGTATAACGCCGTTGCCCGTTGCGGTAGCCCCTGGCTTGGATCTGCGGCCTCAGCCCTTCGGAGGGATCGACGGCAGGTCGATGGGCTGCGAACGCTTGCCGTCGCCGCCCAGGAAGATGATCCGGCGATCTTCCTTGCCGGCCCGCACGCGCCCCATCAGGTCACGGTACTCAATGCTGTGCAGCGCCTCTTCCCGGGTGCCTTCGAAATAGATGGTTTCTTCCATGTGCTTGAGCAGCATGTCGGCCGCCCACTTGTGGCCGGTGAACAGGGCGTCGGCCACCGCCCCGGCCTTGCCGAACAGGGGCGCCAGGGTATCGACGATCAGGATGGCGCTCATCTGCACCAGAACCATGGCGGCCGCCCGCGCCCGGATGCCCTGGATGACCAGCAGGGCTCCGGCCAGGCCGCTGTAGGCGACGCCCGGATTGACCTTGCCGATATTGGGCAGGAAGTTCAGCGCCGTATCCATGCCGACGCCGAACGGACCGACGCCGACGATGTTGTCGGACAGCTTCTTGATCTGCTCGACATTCTTGCGGATGTTGTGCAGCTCGATGTGGGTACGGGCCAGGATCATCGTCAACTCCAGGTCACGGCGGAGCCGCGACGCCCCTCAGTGAGGGCACTGTGCCTGATAGTTGACGGAATATGAATGCCGCGCCGAGCGGATTCATCGCTGGGCCTGCCGCAGCCCGCTCGCTGTTCCCGCGACAGGCGAATTTGGCCGCATCCACCGCTTCCGTCCGGCCCTCGCCTCGCCTAAAGCCTGCCCATGCGGCCGCCCCCAGACCTCGACGCTCTCGCCAGCCGACTCATCGCCGGCGATCGAGCCGCCCTCGCCCAGGCCATCACCCTGGTCGAGAGCCGCCGCACCGATCACCAGGCCGCCGCCCGCCAGCTGCTGGCCCGCCTCATGCCCCACACCGGCAAGGCCCAGCGCCTCGGCATCACCGGCGTCCCCGGGGCCGGCAAGTCGACCACCATCGAGGCCCTCGGCTGTAATCTCACAGAGGCCGGCCACCGCGTCGCCGTCCTCGCCGTCGACCCCAGCTCTACCCGCACCGGCGGCTCCATTCTCGGCGACAAGACCCGCATGGAGCGGCTGGCCATGGACCAGCGCGCCTTCATCCGCCCCAGCCCCAGCGGCGGCGAACTCGGCGGCGTCGCCCGCAAGACAAGGGAAGCCATCCTGCTCTGCGAGGCGGCCGGCTTCGATGTCGTCATCGTCGAGACCGTCGGCGTCGGCCAGTCGGAGACCGTCGTCGCCGACATGGTCGACCTGTTCATGGCCGTGCTCATCCCCGGCGGCGGCGACGAGCTGCAGGGGATCAAGAAGGGCCTGATCGAGATTGCCGACCTGATCCTGATCAACAAGGCCGACACCGACCCGCCCCGCGCCGAGCGCTCGGCCCGCGAATACCGCAACGCCCTGCATATCCTCAGCCCTGCCCATCCCGACTGGACCCCGCCGGTGCTCACCGCCTCCGGCCTCAACAACGCCGGCCTCGACGTCCTGTGGGCCCAGATCGAACGGCACCGGGAGGTGATGACCGCCAACGGCATGCGCGCCGAGCGTCGGGCAAGCCAGAACGGCCGCTGGATGTGGGCCATGGTCAACGACCGCCTCGGCCGCGCCTTTCGCGAACACCCCCAGGTCGCTACCCTCGCCCCGGCTCTGGAAGCCCGGGTCCTGGCCGGCGAGGTTCCCGCCTCCCTGGCCGCCGACCAGCTGCTGGCCGCCTTCGGGCTCTGATCGCCCCCCTTTATCGATCTATCGGGCGTTCGGGCGCCGCCGCATCCTGAGCCTATGCTCAGCCTCGCCCTTGCCCTCCTGATCGTCGCCGCCCAACCCGACGATGGCCCGGTCTCGACCCAGCAGGTTGTTCCGCCCCCCTCCGCCGCCGCCCTGGAGGAGGCCCGGCGCAAGGCCGAGGAACAGGAGGCGAAGGAAGACGCTGAGTGGCAGGCCCAGATGGAACGCTGGCGCGCCAGCCAGCCGCCGCCCCCGCCGGCGCCCCCGCCGCCGACCGAAGAGGAACGACGCGCCGCCGCCAACCGCGCCGCCCTGGAGCGGGCCGAACAGGCCGGCCGCGACGCCAATGCCCCGCCCGGCGCCTGGCCGGACGAGGACAAGATGCGCTGCAAGACCACCGAAAACGGTTTCGTCTGCGGCAATTCCGAAGAAGCGCTGCAACCGGACTCACCGTCACAGAAGGCGCTTCAGGAGATCATGAAGCCGAACTGAGTTCGGCAACAACGGTGGCTGCTAGACCCCCGCCAACCGCTTCGCCTGCGCCACCCAGGCCTCGCGCGTCACCCGGCCCATCAGCTTCATCTCCTTGTCGAGCGTGGCGATCTCGTCCTCGCTCCACGCCGCGATCTGGGCGAAGCGGGTGACGCCCTTCTCGGCCAGCATCGCCGCCATCTTCGGCCCGATGCCGGTCATCGCCGTCAGGTCGTCGGGCTCAAGAGTCGCCTGCGTCACGACCGGCGCCTCGATCACCGGATCGATCACGACTTCCGGTTCCGGCGCGGCCTCGGCCAGCGCTTCGACGACGGCCACCGGCGCCTCGATCACAGCCTCGACAACCTCTTCCACGACCGCCGGCGCCAGCTCCGCCGCCTTCTCGATGGCCGCCTCGACCTCGGGCTCAGGCTTGGGCAGGACCTTCATCGGCGGCGTCTCGACGCTCACCGGCTGCATCCACCGGGTCGCCCAGAAGAAGGCCGCGCCGACCATGGCCGCGCTGCCGATCATCAGCCACAGGGGCGAGGTCACCCCCACCGGCAGGCGCAGCGCCTTTGTCGTGGCCTCATCGAGTTCAGGAATCTTTGCGTCAGTCAGGTTCAGGGAGGGAAGGGTCATCACGTCGCTCCGAGCAGGCGGCCGGGGAGCAGCCACCGATTGTGCGACGCAACATAACATCGCTCGCCATCTCGCAAGTGCGAAATTTCGTGATCAGGCGTCCAGCCGCCAGGCCTCGCCGCGCCCCTCGCCCTCACCCAGCCCGGCCACCCAGGCGCAGACCTCGCCGAGCGGTCCTTCAAGCCCGGCCGGCGCTCCCGCGATGACAAGGGCGCAGCCGTTCATCTTCATCGGATTGTCCAGCTTGCGCAGTCGGCATTCCCCGATCAGAGCGTCGGGCGCCGTGTCCTCGATCGACCGCAGGAAGGCGTCGAACGTCTCCAGATCCTTGAGCGGCAGCCACACCGCCACCACCGCCTTCGGGTTCTTCCCGCGCACGGCAGCGATCGCCGTGGCGATCCGCTGATAGTCGTCCGGCCGCTCGAACGGCGGATCAATCAGAACCAGCGCCCGCCCCTTGGGGGGCACAACCGCCGGCGCCGTCTCATAGCCATCCGCCTGCACCGCCCGCGCACCAGCAAAGGGTGCCAGGGTCTCGGCCAGCAGCGCCTGGTCGTCGTCCCGCACCTCGCAGGCCGTGTATCGGTCGCCGGGCCGCAGCGACGCCCCGATCAGCCGCGGCGAGCCCGGATAGAACCGCACCCCGCCCTGCGGGTTCAGCCCGGCCACCGCCGCCTTCAACCCGTCAAAGGCCGCCGGCGCCCTGGCCTCCATCAGCCGGAATATCCCCTGCGCCGCCTCCCCGGTCCGCCGCGACAACTCCCCGTCAAGATCGTATCCGCCAGCGCCCGCATGCGTATCGACGATTACTAGTGGCGCCGGGTCGGCCATCAGCGCCTCCAGCAGCAGCGTCAGGCCGGCGTGCTTCACCAGATCGGCGAAGTTCCCGGCGTGGAAGGCGTGGCGATAGTTCAAGACTGGCTCCCGGTCCGCTGGAACATCCACCTGCCAACGGTGTTGGGGTCGCAGGAGGCGTTCGATGTCCGGTCATTTCAGAAACACCGCCCAGGTCAAACAGAATTGGGCTGCCGGCTGATGGCCCGCGATGGTGAGCTGCCGACCGCCTCGCCCCCGGAGCTGCCGGAAGGGCTCGTCTACTGCAACGACGACGGCCCCGGTTTCTCCCGCCGCCGGCAGGGAACGGGCTGGGCCTACTACGACCAGATCGGCCGCCGCATCGAAGCCGCCGCCACCATCGACCGTATCGAAAAGCTCGTCATCCCCCCGGCCTGGACCGCCGTCTGGATCGCTCCCCGCCCCGGCTGCCATATCCAGGCGACGGGTCGCGACGAGAGAGGCCGCAAGCAGTACCGCTACCACACCGACTGGAGCCGCCATCGCGACGGGTCCAAGTACGGTCGCGTCGCCGCCTTCGGCCGCGCCCTGCCCCGCCTGCGCAAACGCCTCGAGGCCGACCTGCGCAAGAAGGGCCTGCCCAGGCAGAAGGTCGTCGCCGCTGTCATCAGCCTGCTGCAACAGACCCTGATCCGCGTCGGCAACGATGAATACGCCCGGACCAACAAGAGTTTCGGCCTGACCACCCTGCGAGACCGCCACGCCACGCTCAACAGCGTCGGTGGCGTCTTCGAGTTCAGGGGCAAGAGCGGCAAGACCCACTGCACCCGCTTCGAGGACCGCCGCCTCGCCCGCATCGTCAAGGCCTGCCAGGACCTGCGCGGCCAGCGCCTCTTCCAGTACCGCGCCGACGACGGCTCGATCTGCCCCATCACCTCCGGCGACGTGAACGACTACCTGCGGGACGCCATGGGCGAGGACTTCACCGCCAAATCCTTCCGCACCTGGGCCGGCACCCTCGAGGCGGCCCGCATCCTCTGCACCCAGGACGACACCACGGCCACCAAGGCGACCATCAACGCCTGCGTAAAGGACGTCGCCAAACGCCTCGGCAACACCCCGGCCGTCTGCCGCAAGGCCTACATCCACCCCGCCATCCTCGACGGCTTCACCAACCGGTCCCTGAACCTGAAACCCGGCAAGTCCGACCGCGCCTTCGAGACAGCGGTGATCCGCCTCCTGGAAAACAACTAGCCTCCCTTCTCCCGCTTGTCGGGAGAAGGTGGCCCCCGAAGGGGGTCGGATGAGGGCAGCACCAGCTGATGAAGTTCGGCGCGCTCTGGCGCGGGCCGCACCACCGCCGATCACCCATCTTCGGCTCCGCCCTCATCCGACCGCTTCGCGGCCACCTTCTCCCGACGAGCGGGAGAAGGACACCGAGCCCAAACCTGACGCCAAGTCACCCTTCCCAACGGCTCCCGACCGCGTAAAGGTGATGCCAATCACCAAGAATATATCGGGAGATACAGATCATGGCTGGCTCGAAGATGCGCTTCGGCGCCTTCATCGCCCCCTTCCATCCGCTGCGCGAGAATCCCACGCTCGCTCTCGAGCGCGACCTGGAACTGGTCCAGCACATGGACCGCCTCGGATTCGACGAAGCCTGGATCGGCGAGCACCATTCGGCCGGCTATGAACTGATCGCCAGCCCCGAACTCTTCATCGCCACCGCCGCCGAGCGCACCAGGCACATCCGCCTCGGCACGGGCGTCTCGTCCCTCCCCTACCACCACCCCCTGATGCTGGCCGACCGCATCAACCAGCTCGACCACATCACCCGCGGCCGGGTGATGTTCGGGGTTGGCCCCGGCGCCCTGCCCTCCGACGCCTTCATGATGGGGATCCCCGTCAGCGCCCAGCGCGACCGCATGGACCAGGCCATCGACGCCCTGGTGCCCCTGCTGCGCGGCGAACAGGTCTCGGTGAAGACCGACTGGTTCGAGCTCAACGAAGCCCGCCTGCAGATGACCCCCTATTCGCGCCCCAGCGTCGAAATCTGCGTCGCCAGCCAGGTCTCCCCGACCGGCGCCAAGGCCGCCGGCAAGCATGGCGTCGGCCTGCTCAGCATCGGCGCCACCCAGTCGGGCGGCTTCAACGCCCTGGCCTCCAACTGGGCCATCGCCGAGGACGCCGCCAAGGACAGCGGCAACACGATGGACCGCGACAAGTGGCGGCTCGTTGGCCCCGTCCACATCGCCGAGACCCGCGAACAGGCCCGGGCCGACGTCCGCTTCGGCCTTGAGGACTGGCTCTACTACTTCCGCGAAGTCGCCGCCCTGCCGCTGGCCCCGCAGGACGGGACCGACCCCGTGGACGCCCTGATCGCCTCCGGCATGGCCGTCATCGGCACGCCCGAGGACGCCATCGCCCAGATCGAGCGGCTGCAGGCCCAGTCCGGCGGTTTCGGCGCCTTCCTCTGCATGGACCACAACTGGGCCCCCTGGGAGGCCAAGAAGAAGTCCTATGAACTGCTGGCCCGCTACGTCGCGCCGAAGTTCCAGGGCCTCAACGAAAACCGCGAAGCCTCCCTCCAATGGGCCGCCGAGAACCGCCCGCGCTTCATCGGCGAGGCCATGGCCGCCGTCGGCATGCGGGTGGCCCAGCACATCCAGGAAAAGGGCACGGACAACATCCGCCCCGAGATCCTCGAAGCCATGGGCATGGCCAAGAAGCCGGAATAGGCCGCGACACCCCTGCTGGGGACTGGTTCGCCGCAACGCGGCATACCTGTCCCCGATCAGCGCCGGCCGTCCGTTCAAGCGCGCTCCAGACGCCGGAGCGCCAACGTCTGCATCCCGGCCGGAGCCGCCCTCGGGACTGCATCGGGGACAGGTACGGCGCTCCGCGCCGAACCGGTCCCCATAGCCGGCTCGACTCGCCTAACCTCCCCTGATGAACCTCGCCGCCTACCTCGACCGCATCGGCCACGCCGGCCCCGTCGCCCCGGACCTGGCCACCCTGCGCGCCATCCATCGCGCCCACCATTTCGCCATCCCCTACGAGAACCTCGACGTTCAGCTGGGGCGCCCGGTGGTCACCGACCCGTCCGCCGCCTTCGACAAGATCGTCACCCGCCGGCGAGGCGGCTGGTGCTACGAGATGAACGGCGTCCTCGGCTGGGCTCTCTCCGAGATCGGCTTCTCGGTCACCCGCATGATGGCCGGCGTCCGCCGCGAGCAGGACGGCGACATCGCCATCAGCAACCACCTGATCCTTCGCGTCGACCTGCCCGAAGGCCCCTGGCTGGCCGATGTCGGCTTCGGCGACGGCCCGCTGGACCCCTACCCCATCGTCGCCGGCCCGATCGACGGCGGCCTGTTTCCCTGCCGGCTCGAGGCCATGGCCGACGGCTGGTGGCGCCTGCACAACCACCCGGCCGGCGGCGCGCCCAGCTTCGACTTCCGAAACGCTCCCGCCGATGAGGCCGCCATAGCCGACCGCTGCCAGTGGCTGCAGACCGACCCCGCCTCAGTCTTCGTCCAGAACGCCGTCGTCCAGCGCCATTGCCCGGACCGCCTCCTGCTGATGCGCGGCCGCACCCTCCGGACCCTGACGGCGACTGAAACCATCGACCGCCTGATCGCCGACGCCGACGACTACGTCGCCACCCTGAAGGCCGACTTTGCGCTCGACCTCCCGGAGGCGGCGTCGCTCTGGCCGGCCATCGCGGCGCGCCATGAGGCGCTGTTCGGAACATGAATATGTCTAGACATATAGTTTTTGTCCGATTTTGAGCGCCTTGCGCCGCCGCCGGACCTGTAGCCTCCGGCAAGCACAAACCGGGCTACAATCGCAGGCGCCCGACCTACGCTCCGACCTACACCCGGACCTACAAACCCCGCGCCTCGAACTACGGCCGGACCTACGGTTCCTCAATGAATTCAATTGCACGCCGGCCTGCATGACCCCTCGCGGCCCGGCGGCGTGGTATAATGGTAGCCCGCTTCGACAAGACCGAGGCCGCAACCGGCTTGGATTCCCGGCCGATCCTGCCCAAGAAGCCAGCACCATGCTCGCCTATCTCCGCAGATTTCTCCCCCAGGCTCCAGGTCAGCCGCTCAGCGAGCGCCTGAAGGCCTTCGCCGGCGCCCTGATCGGCATCGCCATCACCGGCTTCGTCACGCACCTGGCCATTCCGGACGCCGGCGCCCTGCCGCTGCTGATCGCGCCTATGGGGGCCAGCGCCGTGCTGCTGTTCGCCGTGCCCGCCAGCCCCCTCGCCCAGCCCTGGTCGATCATCGGCGGCAACATCATTTCCGGCCTGGCCGGCGTCACCTGCGTCAAGCTGATCGCGGACCCCACCCTGGCCGCCGCCGCCGCCGTGGCAAGCGCCATCCTGCTGATGAGCCTTTGCCGCTGCCTGCACCCGCCCGGCGGCGCCGTCGCCCTGACCACGGCCGTGGGCGGCCCCGTGGTGCTGGCCGCCGGCTACAGCTTCGTGCTCGTGCCGGTGGCCCTCAACTCGTTCCTGCTGCTGGCCGTCGCCCTGGCCTTCAATACCCTGTCGGGCCGCTCCTACCCGCACGTCGCCCACGCCCTGCCGCCGGCCCCGCACCGCACGGACGATCCCGCTCCTGACGCCCGCGTCGGCTTCACCCTGGCCGACATCGACGCCGCCCTGCGTCACTACGGCGAGCTGCTCGACGTCTCCCGCGAAGACCTCGACGCCCTGTTCCGCCAGGTCGAGGTCCAGGCCCATCGCCGCCTGCACGGGGCCATTTCCTGCGCCGATATCATGTCCCGCCACATCGTCAGCGCCGGCCAGCACGCCACCCAGGCCGAGGCCCGCGCCCTGCTGGCCGGCCACGACTTTCGCTCGGCCCCGGTGCTCGACAGCGACGGCCGCCTGCTCGGCCTGATCACGCGCGCCATCCTGTTGGCCGGCGGCGAAGGTCCGGTCGTTGACGCTATGGAGAAAGACCCACCCACGGCCGGCGCGACCACCGCCATCGACGAACTGCTGCCCGTCCTCTCCCACGGCGAATGGCGCGAAGTCATGATCCTCGGCGAAGACCGCAAGGTCGTCGGCATGGTCACACAGACCGACCTGCTTGCGGCCTTGTACCGGGCCCGGGTGGCGGAGGCGGTGGCGGCGAACGCCTGATCAGTTGAGCGAGGGATTCACCAGGATTTTCACATGCGCTTCCGGGTCCTTCAGATCCAGGAAGGCCTGCGCCACCCCCGACAGACCGACAGTGCCGGTGATAAGCGGCGCCACGTCCAGCCGCCCCTCGGCGATATCATGCAGGGTCGCGGCGAACTCCTCGGGCGTGTAGCCGAGCACGAACTTCAGATCGAGCTGCTTATTGATGCACAGCGAGGGCTCGATCTTGTCGGCCTCCATGCAGACCCCGGCCACCAGGATCTGCGAGCCGGGCGGGCAACCTTCGATCACGCTTTGCAGCACGCCGGGCGACCCGACGCATTCGAACACGACCGACCGACCTTTGAGCTGCCCCGACATCCGCGCCATGGCGTGCTCCATCAGGCTCGACGGAACGCCAAAGTCCTTCCACCTCAGATGCGGCGAGCCTTCGGCCGGATCGACGACCACATCGGCCCCCAGCTTTTCGGCCAGCTTTCGCCGCGCCGGCGAGAAGTCGGCGGCGATGATCGGGCCATGGCCCCGCAGCTTCAGCGCTGCGATCACCGCCAGGCCCACCGGACCACAGCCCAGCACCAGAGAGGCGCTGCCCGGCTGCAGGTCGGCCTGCTCGACGGCGTGGGCCCCGACGGCCATCGGTTCGGTCAGCGCCGCCAGGTCCGTGGCCAAGCCGTTGGGCACCTCCAGAAGCATGGCCTCGGTCAGGGCCATGTACTCGGCGAACCCGCCCGGGAAATTGTTGGAATAGCCCACGCCTTCAAAGCCTTGCGGCCCGAAGGTCATCGGAATGGAGACAACCCGCGTGCCCGGCTTGAATCGCCCGCCGCCCTGGCCGTGCTCGATGACCTCGGCGCAGAACTCATGGCCGAATACCATGTCGGCCTTGGGGTCCATGGTGTCGCGGCCGCCCGCCTTCCGGGTCAGCTCGACCATATGGTCGAGGTAGTGCAGCGCATGCAGGTCCGACCCGCAGATGCCGCACAGCAGGGTCTTGACCAGCGTCTGGCCGGGACCCGGCGTCGGCTGGGCGATCTCGTCACAGACAAGCTGTCCCGAACGGCGAACCACAGCGCGCATGATGCATCTCCCTCAAGCCGTCTGACGCGGCATGGCGGGGACGATACTGGATGGAACGGTCAGGAAAAGACTGTCGTGGCGGAAGGCCGGGCGGATTCTTCGCAACGCCCGATCAGCCGCCCAAGCCGCCGCACACCTTCCTCAAGGTCGGCGTCGTTGGGCAGGGAGTAGCTGAGCCGGATGCAGTTATCCGACGCCACCTCCGCGAAGAAGGGCGCGCCGGGGACAAAGGCGACCCGCTCCTCGGCCAGCGCCCGTTCGAGCAGCGCCTTGCCGTCCATCCCCTCGGGCAGGGTCAGCCAGACGAACATCCCACCCTCCGGCGGCGCCCAGGTGACGCCGGCCGGCATGTGGCGGTCCAGCGCCGTCAGCAGGGTCTCGCGCTTGGCCGCATAGGCGGCGCGCAGCCGCCCAAGATGCTGGTCATAGCCTTCCGCGACCACCCGCTCGGTGACCATCTGGTTGATCGTCGAAACATGCAGGTCCGCGCCCTGCTTCAGCAGCACCAGCTTTTCGATGACCAACGCGGGGCCGGCGATCCAGCCGATCCGCAAGGCCGGCGACAGGGTCTTGGAGAAGGTGCCGCAATAGAGGGTCCGCGCCGACTCGATGGTTCCGCTGCGGGCGATGTCCAGCGCCAGCAGGGTCGGCAGCGGCTCGCCGGCGAAACGCAGCTCGCGATAGGCGGCGTCCTCGATCAGGGTCATGTCCAGTCGATCCGCCAGGGCGAGCAGGGCCTGCCGCTCCGCCAGGGTCAGGCTGGCGCCGGTCGGATTGGCGAAGTCGGGCACGAAGTAGCCGACCGCCGGTCGCCGCGCCGCCAGCACTGCGTCGGCCTCCCCGGTCAGCGCGCCTTCGGGCAGGTCCATGTATTCAGGCTGGTAGCCGTTGAACGCCTGCAGCGCCCCCAGATAGGTCGGCCGCGCCGTCATCACCGTATCGCCGCTGCTCAAGAGGAGCTTGCCCAGCAGATCCAGCCCCTGTTGAGACCCGGCCGTCAGCATGACGTTCTGCGGCCCGCACGGCATGCCGTCGCGGGTCATCCGCTCGGCGATCCACTGGCGCAGCGGCAGATAGCCCTCGCTGACCGAATACTGCAGCGCCTGCCGCGCCTGCGCCGGATCGGCCAGCACCGCCTGATAGGCGGCTTCGATCCGCTCGATCGGGAACAGGTCAGGGTCGGGAATGCCGCCGGCGAAGGACAGGATGTCAGGCTGGTCCAGCAGCTTGAGCAGCTCGCGGATCTCGCTGGCGCGGACACGGGCCATGCGGTCGCTGAAACGGGCGGCCCAGTCGGGGGCTTTGGCGGGAGTGGTCGAGGTCATGAGAGGAAGTCCGGATGAAGTCTGGCGGCCTGGCCGCCCATCTGCCGCACGCGCGGCGTCGAGCCTGATCAGTTCAGGAGCTTCATACGTAACGGTGTGCGCCGGTCTTCATAACGCCACGACTAGCGCGATCGCCCCACCTTGGAAAGCCCTCAGAACGCCCGGCGCTTGGCGTCCTTGAGGATTTCCCGCGCCGCATTGTGCCCCGGCGCGCCGGTGACCCCGCCGCCCGGGTGGGTGCCCGCGCCGCACATGTAGAGCCCCTTGAGCGGCCCCCGGTGCGCCCCGTGCCCCAGCACCGGCCGCGCCGAGAACAGCTGGTCCAGCCCCAGGGTGCCATGGAAGATATCGCCACCGACCAGACCGAAGTCGCGCTCCAGATCGAGCGGGCTCTTGATCTGGCGGCCCAGCACGGAGGCCTTGAACCCCGGCGCCCATCTGTCGACCGTGTCGATCATCACGTTAGCGACTTCCTCGCGGTGATCGTCCCACGACCGACCGCCCGACAGCGCGGGCTCGACATGCTGGCAGAACAGGCTGGCCACATGTTGGCCCGCCGGGGCCAGACTGTCGTCCAGGGTCGAGGGGATCAGCACCTCGACGATCGGCTCCTTCGACCAACCGGTCTGCCGCGCATCGAAATAGGCCTTCTCCATGTAGGCCAGGCTCGGCGCCATGATGATGCCGGCGGTCATGTGATCGCCGGCGTCCGGCCGGCAGGTGAACTTCGGCAGTTCGCTCAGGGCAACGTTCATCCGGAACGTCCCCGAGCCCGACCGATACCGCTCGATCCGCTCGTTGAAATCGCCCGGCAGCAGGGCCGGGTCGAGCAGGCGCTGATACAGCAGCTTGGGGTGGATGTTCGACACCACCGCCCGCGCCCGCAGGGTCTCGCCGCTGTCGGTGACGACGCCGACGGCCCGACCGTTCTCGACCAGCACCTCGGCCACCCCGACCCCGGTGCGAATCTCGACGCCCTTCTCGCGCGCCGCCGAGGCGATGGCCTGGCTGATGGCGCCCATGCCGCCGATGGCATGACCCCAGGCGCCCTTCTTGCCGTTCACCTCGCCGAAGACGTGGTGCAACAGCACATAGGCCGAGCCCGGCGTGTAGGGGCTGGCGAAGTTGCCGACGATGCCATCGAAACCCAGCACCGCCTTGATCGGATCACTCTCGAACCAGCCATCCAGCCAGTCCCCCGCCGATTGCGAGAACAGCGCCAGCAGGTCCCGACGCGCCGTCGTATCCAGGCTCGAAACCATCTTCCCGAGCGACGCGCTTTTCAGAAGCTCCGGCAACGCCTGCAGCCAGCCGCCCTCGACCATGTCGGGGGGTGTCTGCAGGACGATGTCGCGCAGAACATCGGCGATGCGGTCCAGCCGGTCGTTGTAGGCGTCCAGGTTCGCCGCGTCCTTGGCCGAGAACCGCGCCACCTCGGCGTGGGTCCGTCCCTCGCCCGTGACCAGGCTGTCGGTATCGCTCACGGGAAGGAAGTTGGCGGCCTTACGCTCGACGACCTTCAGCCCGTGCCGGGTGAGATCCAGGTCGCTGATGACCTTGGGATTGAGCAGGCTGACGGTGTAGGCCGCCACGCTGTTGCGGAAGCCCGGATGGAACTCCTCCGTCACCGCAGCCCCGCCGACCACGGTGCGCTTCTCCAGAACGGTGACCTTCAGCCCCGCGCTGGCCAGATAGAAGGCGCAGGTCAGACCGTTGTGACCGCCGCCGATGATGATGATGTCGCTCATGAGCCCCCGTACAGCCCCGCATGGGTTTCGCGCAACAGCGCTTTCTGGACCTTGCCCATGGCGTTACGCGGCAGGTCGTCGACGAACAGCACGCGCTTGGGCTGCTTGAATTTCGCCAGCCGCTCAGCCAGCGCCGCCAGCACCGCCTCTTCGGTGAGGACCGCCTTGCCGCCGGTAGCGATCACCGCCGTCACCGCCTCGCCGAAGTCTGCGTGCGCCAGCCCGATCACCGCGCTCTCGACCACCCCCGGCAGCGCATCGATCTCCGCCTCGACCTCCTTGGGATAGACGTTCAGCCCACCCGTGATGATCAGGTCCTTGCCGCGCCCGACGATGTGGACGTAGCCCGCCTCATCGATCTTCCCCAGATCGCCGGTAATGAACCAGCCGCCCGGCTTGAACTCCGCCGCCGTCTTCTCCGGCATCCGCCAGTAGCCGGCGAACACGTTGGGTCCGCGCACCTCGATCATGCCGATCTTACCTTGGGGCATGGCTGCACCGGTCTCCGGATCGCTGATCCGCAGCGACACATCCGGCAGCGGGGGCCCCACGGTGCCCGCGACCCGCGCCCCGTCGTAGGGATTGGAGGTGTTCATCCCCGTCTCGGTCATGCCGTAGCGCTCAAGGATGACCTGCCCGGTCCGCGCCTCGAACTCACGATGGGTCTCGGCCAGCAGGGGCGCCGAACCCGAGATGAACAGCCGCATCCCGGCCGTCGCCTGAGCCGTCAGCCCCGGCTGGTCCAGCAACCGCGTGTAGAAGGTCGGCACCCCCATCAGGCTGCTGGCGCGCCGCATCAGGCCCAGCACCTCGGCCGCATCGAACTTCGGCCGGAAGATCATCGACGCCCCTGCCGCCATGATGACGTTGGTCGCCACGAACAGCCCATGCACATGATAGATCGGCAGGGCGTGGATCAAAACGTCGGCGGCCGTGAACTGCCACAGCTTCACCAGCGTCTGCGCATTGGCCGTCAGATTGCCATGCGTCACCATCGCCCCCTTCGACCGCCCGGTGGTGCCGGAGGTGTAGCAGATCGCCGCCAGGTCTTCTGGCCCCCGCGCCACGGTGTCGAAAGCCGGGTCGCTCGCCGCCGCCAGATCGGCAAGGCTGCCCTGCCCCTTCGCGTCGAGGGTCGCGGTCATGCCGAACTCGACGACGCGCGGCGCAACCGTGGGGTCGCAGACGATCAGCGCCGGCTCGGCGTCACTGACGAAGTAGAAGAGCTCCGACAGGGTATAGGCCGTATTCAGCGGCAGGAAGACCGCCCCGGCCCGCACCGTGGCCAGATAGAGGATCAGGTTCTCCGGGCTCTTCTCGACCTGCACAGCCACCCGGTCGCCGGGCTTCACGCCGCGTTGGACCAGAGCGTTCGCCCACCGTCCGGTCAGCGCATCCAGATCGCCATAGGTGATGACCGAGCCATCCGGCCGTTCCAGAAAGGGCGCATCGGCCGCGCCGACCCCGGTGAGGGTATCAAAGAGCAGATTCATGGCCCTCTGATCGCACAGTCACCGCTCCTCGGCCATCACCCGCTCCAGCACACGCCGACTGACGATCTCGATCCGCCCATAGCCCAGCTTTACCGCCCCCATCGCCTCCAGCTCGCCCAGCCAGCCGTTCACCGCCTTGCGGCTGAACCCCAGCATCTCGGCCAGATCCGACTGGTTCGCCGCTACCGCCTCGCCGCCCAGCGCCAGCATCACCAGCCGCGAGGCCAGCTGCGCCCGGGGCGGCAGCGCCACCCGCTCGGCCGCCACCTGAACATTGAACTGCAGCTGGCGATAGATCAGCTGCGCCACCACCTGCCACACCCCCGGCCAGGTCTCTCCCACCCGGCGCAGCGCGCTGTCGGTCAGCACCAGCACCAGGCTGCGACCGACACTGACCGCGGTCACCAGCCGGGGCCCGCCGCCGAACGCCGGGCTCTGGCCGATGGCCGCCCCGGGTCCCATCATCCCGATCAGCGCCTCGCGGTCGCCGGGCGCCTGGGCGAACAGGCGCAGGCGTCCCTCCAGCACCATCAGCAGACCCGCCGCCTCGTCCCCCTCGCCATGCGCCCACTCGCCCTGCGCCAGCCAGCGCGTCCGCGCCGCCTCCAGCAGAGCCTGGCGCAGCCCCTCCGGATGCTCGGCCAACCAGCCGGAGCGGTCGAACAGGTCGCGATAGGGGCCGATGTGCGGGTCCATGGCCAATGTTACTTCGGTGACAATCCCTTGTCGCCACCCATGGCTTCATGCAGCCAACAACGGAGGACGCCATGATCCAGGAAACCCTGACCGTCGAGAAACTGCCCGGCTGCGGCGCCATGGTCCACGACGTCGACCTCGCCCGCATCGACGCCAAGATGGCGGATGTCCTGCGCGAGGCCCTGTTCGAGCACGGTGTCCTCTTCTTCCGCGGCCAGACCCTGT
>JAUMCZ010000089.1:0-5371 GCA_032122215.1 Caulobacter sp. | reverse complement strand
CCTCCGCCAGACTGTCGTCCGTGGCCTCGTAGGTCCACTCACCGTCCGCGGTCAGGGTGAACAGGCCATGGGCGCCGGCCACCGACTGCGGGATGGCCGACAGGCTGTCGCCATCCAGATCGGAGGCGTTGGCCAGGACGTTGCCGCCGGTGGTGTCGTTTTCGGTCACCGCCGCGGTTTCGTCGCCGTCCACGAGGATGGTGTTGCCGCCATTCAGGCCCACCTTGACGCCGCCGTTGAAGACGATGCTTTCGATGTTGCGCAGGATGTCGACACCATCGGCGGAGGTGACGATGAGGTCGGCGCCGTCCCGCACCACCGAGACGTCCTCGACGTCGGCGTTGATGTAGGCGGTATCGATGCCTGCACCGCCGTCGAGCAGGTCGTCGTCAGCGCCGCCGGTCAGGGCGTCGTCGCCGACGCCGCCATTCAGCGTGTCGTCGCCGTCCAGGCCGGCCAGGGCGTTGTCCAGGCTGTTGCCGGTGATGACGTTGTCCAGGGCGTTGCCCGTGCCGCTGGCGCCGGCCCCGGCGTTGAAGGCCGAGTAGGCGATGTTGTCGAAGAAGAAGCCTTCGTTCTGGCCTCCAGGTCCATCGACCGGCGCCCCGCCCGCGCTGCCGCGGAAGAACAGACGGGAGACCTGGTTGGCCTCGGCGTTGTCCTCATGGGTTCCGCCGAGCGCGTCGCGGTAGTTCTCGAAGGTCGTGGACGTGCCGATCAGGGCGCCATTCAGGTAGATGTCGATGACGTCGTTGTCCGGTCCATCGACGGCCCGCAGGACCATCGTCAGGCTGTACTGCCCAGCGGGGTCAAGCCCGTCGATCAGCGTGCGGTTGCCGGTGAAGGCGGTGAAGTTGTTGATATCCGGCCCGGTGTCGAAATTGCCGTCGGGCAGAGCGTCCGCAACCGCGATCCGGACACCGGCAGCCGTGGCCTCGATGACCAGGAAGTTGTTGCGGTCCGAGCCGGACGCCGTGCCGAGATCAACTTCCAGTCGGGAGTTGTCACCCGTCGGATCGGCGGCCCAGAAGTCGAAGGTCACCTGGAAGCTGTTGAAATCAGCCGTGGTGGTGCTTTCGCCGGCCGCCCCGGCCAGAGCGGGCGTGTACGGCCCGCTGAAGTCCGGGATGCTCGGGTCCGAGGACATCCGGAAGGCGTTGTTACCGCCCAGATCGACCACTGTCTGATCCTTGCCCGATCCGATGAACGACCAGCCGTTCTCGCCCGAGCCGATCGGCCCGGCCGCGAAGTCCTCGAAGTTCTCCAGGTTGGCGACCTCGTCGGTGAGGGTCAGGTTCTCGAGATTGTCGCCAAGGATGTAGTCGGAGCCGCTGAGGACGGTGTCGGTCCCTTCGTCCTCGTTCTCGAGAACGATGTCATCGCCGAGCACCGTATAGGTGTCGTCGCCGTCGCCGCCGGCCAGGATGTCGGTTCCCGCATCGCCGGTCAGGGAGTCATTGGCTCCCGAACCGCCAAACAGGCCGTACTCTTCGCCGTCCAGATCCAGGCTCTCGATGTTGCTCAGGCTGTCGGTCCCGGAACCATCATCAACGCTGAAGGTCGAGCCGGAGAAGCTGACGTCGGAGAGTTCAACGCCGGCGCCGTAGGCAGCGGTATCGTAGCCGCTACCGCCATCAAGGTCGTCAGAGCCCGCGCCGCCGTCGACCAGGTCGTCCCCGCCGCCGGCGTCGATGGTGTCATCGCCGGCGCCGCCCGACAGGGTATCTCCGAAGGCCGAACCGGTGATCAGGTCCGCGCCGTCCTCACCGCTGAACACTGCCGGGCCGTCGAAGTCGGCGCCGTAGTATTCAATGGCCGTACCCGGATTGTTGTAGGTGTTGCCGCTGTGGGTAACTGTGAGGGCCGCGGCGTCTCCATACACACTGACCGCATAGTCGACCCCGGCGAAGGTGTTGCCGGTGACGGTGATGTCGGTGGTGAAGTAGATCCCGATGGCCGTGTCGTAGAGGCCGCCGGTCGCCTCCGCGACGCTGATGGTGTTGTCGGAAATGACCACACCGGCGCCAGCATTGTAGATGAGCATCCCGGTCGGGCTGACCACCTGGGCCCCGGTGTAGACCGGCGCGACGATGACGTTGCCGCTGATCGTGCCGAGGGTTCCGCCAAAGGCGCCGATGCTGCCGAGCTGGATGCCGTTGGCCGCGATGACGGCGCCGTCTTCAGGCGCGAAGGTGATCGTGTTGCCGGTGATGTTGGCGGTCAGGGTCGAGCCGTAGGCCAGGATGCCGGTCTTCTGGACATCCGAGATGCTGGAGTTGGTGATGTTGACCGTGTGGTCGCCGACCCCGCCCTGGGCGTTGCTGTAGCTGACCGCCATGATGCCGTGGTTGCGCTGGTTGCCCGACGTGATGCCGCCGGACAGTTCGCGGAAGCCGACAACCGTCATCTCGTCGACCGTGGCGTCCGAGTTGACGATGAAGATGCCGACGAAGTCGTAGCCGGACATCGGCTGCAGGCCGCCGTCCTCGCCATCAAGGGTCATGCCGCTGATGTGCAGGTCGGCGTCGTTCTTGACCGTCACCAGGGCCAGCTTGTTGGGCCGGCTGCTGTTGGCGTCGATATAGTTGGCGACCATGGTGTCGGGCGCCTGGATGATGGTCAGGCCTTCGCCGGCCCCGATGATGGTCAGATCCTTGCCATCAACGGTCATCTGTTCGTTGAACACGCCGGGGCCGACGAGGATGGTATCACCCTCGGCCGCCGCGTTGATCGCCGCCTGGATGGAGCTGCCTTCCGGAACCAGCCAGAAGACGTTGCCTTCGCTGTCGATGACGCGCTCGACGCCGTTCAGCGTGTCCTCGCCCTCGGCTCCGGCCGCCACATGGACGCCGTCGACCTCGAAGCTGAAGTCGGCGACCGTCAGTTCGACGCCGTACTCGGCGGTGTCGATGCCCGCGCCGCCGGTCAGGGCGTCGTCGCCCAGGCCGCCGTCGAAGGTGTCTGCCCCGGCCGCGCCGTCCAGGCTGTCGGCGCCATCGCCGCCGTTGAGCTGGTCGGCGCCGCCGCCGCCGGTCACCGTGTCCTCACCGTCGCCGGCGTTGATCACGATGGAGCCGGTGGATTGCGAGTCGGCCACCAGGGCGTCGTTGCCCGCGGTCAGCTCGACGGTCAGGGTCGAAGTGGTCTGGTTGGCCACGTCGCCGTGCACGCCATCGTGGATGGCATTGAGAATGGAGACGTCGCTGACCTCGACCGGCGGACCGGCGTTGGTCTTGCCGGGCTCGCCCAGGTGGATACCCGTCGAGGTGCCGTCGATGACGCCGCCGGTGATGACGAGGGCGTCGCCGGTCCAGGTGGCGGGCGCTCCGCTGTAGCTGGGGGCGTCGTCGCGGGTCTTGATGGCGATGGCCGCGCCGGCGGCGTGGGTTGAGCCCCCGCCGTTCGAGAGGCCGACGTTGGTCAGGGTGAAGTCGCTGATGGTGACGTCGCTGTAGGCGCCGTTTTTCAGGTTCAGCTCGATGGCGCTGCCGAAGGCGCCCACCGTGCCGCCACCGGTCGGCACACGGCCGAAGTTGCCGACGTCATGTATGACAACATTGGTGATGGTGCTGCCGGCGATGGACTCGAAGTAGAGGCCCTTTTCGTTGAGGTCGAAGAACTCGGTCCCGTCGATCAGGAAGTTGGTCAACGTGCCGTTGGCGTTGTTCATGGTCTTCTGGAAGACCAGGCCGCTGGTGCCGTCGGAGACCGAACCGCCGAGGATCGACAGGCCGTCGACATTGGCTTCGGTGCTCTTGACGTAGCCGTTGACGTTGTCGGTCAGGTCCAGCCCGTTGAGGGTAACGCCCGACGAGGTCCCGACACGGACGCCGGTGACATAGCTGTCGATGTTGAGGTTGGTGACCGTGACATTGTTGGCGCCGATGGTCAGGCCGGTCCCCGGCGCGGGGCTGTAGCCTTCCGACTGCAGGCGGGTCTGCAGCCATGTCGCCACCGAGCCGTCGTCCGCGATGCCGTTGGAGGACTTGAAGGTTCCCTTGAGAGTCACCTCGCCCAGGCCGACGATGGTCAGGCCCTCTGTGCCGATGGTGAGGTTCTCGGCATAGACCCCTTCAGCGATCAGGATGGTGTCCCCGGCGCCGGCGCCGTTGATCACCGCCTGGATGGAGTCGCCCGGCTCGACGAGCCAGAAGACCTGCCCTTCGCTGTCCACGACCTTTTCGACGCCCGTCAGGTCGTCGGATCCGTCGCCGGTCACGGTCCACGATCCCGCCGCGAAGGCGAAGCTCGCCACCGCCAGATCGGCATCGACCACGGCCGTATCGGAGCCGTCGCCGCCGACCAGGGTGTCATCGCCCGCGCCGCCGTTCAGCTGGTCGGCGCCGTCGCCGCCGTCGAGGGTGTTGGCGCCGGCATCGCCGGTCAGGTCATCGGCATGGTCCGAGCCCAGAACATTCTCGATGCCGGTCAGGGTGTCAGACCCGGAGTCCGCCGAGTTGGCGACGCCGGTTTCCAGATTGACGGTCACGCCGGCGGTATTGCCGGAGTAGTCGGCGGTATCAATGCCGGCGCCGCCATCCAGATCGTCGGCGCCGTCGCCGCCGACGAGGGTGTCATCGCCGGCGCCGCCCGACAGGGTATCTCCGAAGGCCGAACCGGTGATCAGGTCCGCGCCGTCCTCACCGCTGAACACCGCCGGGCCGTCGAAGTCGGCGCCGTAGTATTCAATGGCCGTACCCGGATTGTCGTATGTGTTGTCACTGTGATTGACCGTCAGGGCCGCAGCGTCCCCATAGACGCTGACCGCCGTGTCGACCCCGGCGAAGGTGTTGCCGGTGACGGTGACGTCGGTCGTGAAGTAGATCGCCAGGGCCGTGTCGTAGAGGCCACCGGTCGCCTCCGCGACGCTGATGGTGTTGTCGGAAACGACCACTCCAGCGCCGGCATTGTAGATGATCACGCCGGTCGGGCTGACGACCTGGGCCCCGGTATAGACCGGAGCGACGATGACGTTGCCGCTGATCGTGCCGAGGGTTCCGCCAAAGGCGCCAACGCTGCCGAGCTGGATGCCGTTGGCCGCGATGACGGCGCCGTCTTCAGGCGCGAAGGTGATCGTGTTGCCGGTGATGTTGGCGGTCAGGGTCGAGCCGTAGGCCAGGATGCCGGTCTTCTGGACATCCGAGATGCTGGAGTTGGTGATGTTGACCGTGTGGTCGCCGACCCCGCCCTGGGCGTTGCTGTAGCTGACCGCCATGATGCCGTGGTTGCGCTGGTTGCCCGACGTGATGCCGCCGGACAGTTCGCGGAAGCCGACAACCGTCATCTCGTCGACCGTGGCGTCCGAGTTGACGATGAAGATGCCGACGAAGTCGTAGCCGGACATCGGCTGCAGGCCGCCGTCCTCGCCATC
>JAUMCZ010000088.1:0-15980 GCA_032122215.1 Caulobacter sp. | reverse complement strand
GGCTTCGACGGCACGGTCGAGGTCAAGGCGATGATCAGCGGCGAGGCCTTCCTGACCGAGCAGGGTCCGTTCACCGCCGTGGTCGCCGACGCGGTGCGCGAGACCACGGGCCGGGAGCCGGACCTGTCGACCACCGGCGGCACCAGCGACGCGCGCTTCATCCGCAGCCTCTGCCCGGTGGTGGAGTTCGGCCTGGTCGGCACGACCATGCACATGGTCGACGAGCGGGCCCCGGTGGCGGAGATTTACGACCTGCAGAAGGTCTATGAGCGGATCATCGGCCTCTACTTCGAGCGTATCGGGTGATTAGATCTCTCGCCGGCGGCTGGCTGTTCTGGGCCCTGCTGGCGGCGGTGTTCGCGGCGGCGACGGCGATCCTGGCCAAGGTGGGGGTGAAGGATACCCCGTCCGACCTGGCAACCCTGGTGCGGACCCTGGTGGTGGTGGCCTTCGCCGGACTGATCGTGGCGGTCAGCGGCCAGTGGCGATCGTTCGGCGACCTGACCCCGCGCACCCTGATGTTCCTGACCCTGTCCGGCCTGGCCACGGGGGCCAGCTGGCTCTGCTACTTCCGGGCCCTGAAGCTGGGCGAGGCGTCCCGGGTGGCGCCGCTGGACAAGCTGTCAGTGGTGCTGGTGGCGATCATGGGGGTGGCCTTCCTCGGCGAGCAGTTGAGCTGGAAGAACTGGCTGGGCGTGGCCCTGATCGCCGGCGGGGCGGTGCTGGTGGCGATCCGCTAGACAATCGAAGCGCCATTATAGCAGAAAGCGGCGTTTGGAGGTCGCTTTTCTTCCATTATTTCAATGCAATAGACCCAACCACAGGCCGACATTTGACGGCCCGCCAGGCGACCGCCGGAGGACAATCGGCCGACACACGGCCAACAAGCGTCCGACACAGACCCAACACTCAGCAGGGGCGCCTGCCGTCGGGGTCCGCCTTCGTGAGGGGCGGCGCCTGGAGGCCCTGAAAATTTTCGCCGGGTAAAATTCCCGGGCAACCAAGCGGCGCCGTCCCGCATTGCCTGAGACCGGCGGCCGGTGTGGCCGCCTCAGGAGCGGAACCTCATGGGCATCTTCAGCAACATCCTGGGCAAGATTTTCGGCCACAAACCCAAAGCCGCGCCGGCCCCGACGTCCGCGCCCAAGGCGCAGCCGACGCCCCAGCCCCAGACGCCGCAGGAACAGGCCCACGCCCAGGCGCCGGCCCCCGTCGATATCGAGGCGGTGCTGGAGGATATGGCGGCGAACAATCCGCAAAAACTGAACTGGCGCACCTCGATCGTCGACCTGATGAAGCTGGTCGGGATGGAGAGCAGCCTGCAGGAACGCAAGGAACTGGCTGACGAGCTGGGCTACACCGGCGACAAGTCGGACAGCGCGGCGATGAACATCTGGCTGCACAAGGCGGTGCTCAAGAAGCTGTCCGAGAATGGCGGCAAGGTGCCGGCGAGCATGCTGGACTAAGCTTGCCTGGCAGGCGCGAGGCGCCCACTGTGGCGACATGGAACTGCCTCGCGACCCGCTCAATACACCGGCCCGGACGCGCAACGACCGGCGCCTGCGCAACCGCTACCTGCTGGCCTTCCTGATCTGTATCGCGGCCGGCTACGCTTGGGTTTTCCTGACCGGCCAGCTGCCGGCGCCGTTGCAGGAATACGGAGCCGCCATTCTGGGGTTGCTCATCGTCCTTCCGGCCTATGGCTTCTACTACTGGAAGCGGGCGGACTGGCAGAACCGGGCCACGACCTCGAAGGACGATGCCCACGGTCGAAAAGAGCGGGCGAAGATCCTCGGCAGCGAAGATCAGTAGCCAACCCCGGTGAGATACAGCCCATCCGCCGGCGCGACCGGGCCGCAGGCGGTGCGGGCCTTCGCCTCCAGCGCCGCCTTCACATCCTCCGCCGTCCAGCGGCCGACGCCGACTTCCAGCAGGGTGCCGGTCATCGAGCGGACCTGCCGGTGCATGAAGCTGCGGCCGGTGAAGACCAGCAGGACATGGTCGCCTTCGCGGCGGACGGCGGCGACGTCGAGCGTCTTCACGGGCGATTTCGCCTGGCACTGCATGTCGCGGAACGTCGTGAAGTCGTGGTGGCCGACGAGGGCTTGTGCGGCGGCGTGCATGGCCTCCGCGTCAATGGGTTTCTTCACATGCCAGACGCGGCCCATCTCCAGGGCGGGGCGGGCTTCGCGGTTGAGGATGCGGTAGAGGTAGCGGCGCTCGGTGGCGCTGAAGCGGGCGTGCCAGTCGCCGGTGGCGACCTCCGCGTCGAGGATGGCGATCGGCTCGGGGATCAGGTGGGCGTTGATCGCCTGCAGGACGGTGCGGGCCGGCCAGTCCTTTTCCAGATCAATGTGGACGACCTGGCCGGTGGCATGGACGCCGGTGTCGGTGCGGCCGGCGGCGATGAGGCGGATGTCCTGGCCGCAGAAGGCCTTTACCGCCCGTTCGATGGCGCCCTGGACGCTCGGCAGCTCGGCCTGGGCCTGGAAGCCGCGATAGGGGCGGCCGTCGTACTCGACCGTGAGGCGGTAGCGGGGCATCAGGCCAGCGCCGTCCCGGCCGCGAGCGGGAAGCCGCGCAGGAAGACGTCGGCCGGCTGGCGGCCCTTGCCCTCGCGCTGCAGCTCCAGCAGGCGGACAGCGCCGTCGCCACAGGCGATCAGCAGGTTGTCGTCGAGGGCTGTGCCCGGCGCGCCGGTGGCGTCCTCGACGTGGGACATCAGGGCCTTCACCCGCGTGGGGCCGCGGGTCGACGGGGCCTCGAACCAGGCGCCCGGGAAGGGGGAGAGGCCGCGGATCTGGCGGTCGATCTCCTCGGCCGATTTCGTCCAGTCGAGGCGGGCTTCGGCGGGGGTGATCTTTCGGGCGTAGGTGACGCCGTCTTCGGTTTGCGGGGTTTCGACGGCCGTGCCCGCTTCGATGGTCGGCAGGGTGTCGACCAGCAGGCGGGCGCCGAGCTGGGCCAGGCGGTCATGGATCGCGCCCGCCGTGTCGTAGCGGCCGATGCGGGTGGTGGCGGTGGCGAGGACGGCGCCCTCGTCGAGGCCCTCGCTCATGCGCATGACCTGGACGCCGGTGACCTCGTCGCCGGCCATGACGGCGCGCTGGATGGGGGCGGCGCCGCGCCAGCGGGGCAGGATCGAGCCGTGCAGGTTGAAGCAGCCGAGGCGCGGGGCCTCGAGGACGCCGGGCTTGAGGATCTGGCCGAAGGCGACGACGACGGCGGCGTCGAGGTCCAGGGCCCGGAAGGCGGCGATCTCGTCTTCGCCCTTCATGGATTTGGGCGTGCGGACGGTCAGGCCGTGGTCGAGGGCGAACTGGTGGACCGGCGAGGGCTTGAGGTCCTGGCCACGGCCGCGGGGGGCCGGGGGCTGGCTGTAGACGCAGGCGATGTCGTGGCCGGCCTCGAGGAGGGCGGCCAGGCTGGTGACGGCGAAATCGGGGGTGCCGAGGAAGGCGAGACGCATGGCGGGGGATGTAGCGGGTTGGAGCGTTGGGCGGAAGGGAACCGGCGCAATCACGGTTCGTTGATGCGACGGAACATTTATGGAGATCGTCCCATGCGCTCGCTTGCTCTCGTTGCTTTGGCCGCCGCCGGCCTGACCCTCGCCGCCTGCGACAGCCAGGAGCGGACCGAACTGAAGGAAGGCGCCGCCGCGGCGGGCGCCGAGGTGAAGGAGGCTGCCTCCGACATCGCCAACGACCCGGACGTCAAGGAAGCCGGCGCGGCGATCAAGCAGGCCGGCGCCGAGGCGGCGGACGCCGTGAAGGACACGGCGGCGAACGCGCAGGAAGATCTGGCGAGGAGCTCGGAAGAGGACAAGGCCGAGGCGGCGCAAGAGAAGCAGTAGGAGGGGAGGCCGCGACCTCCCTCCCCGAATTGGGGAGGGCAGGCGCGCGTTGCGCGCCGGGTGGGGAAGTGGGTCACCGGCCCCACCGGTTAAGCTTCCCGGCGCGCGATTTCGAAAGTCAGCGACCGACTTCCCCACCCGACGCGCGTAACCGCGCGTCTGCCCTCCCCAATTCGGGGAGGGAGGTTAGCGGCGCTTGCGGCGCCACTCCCACAGTCGATAGGCGAGCAGCACCGCCAGGATCGCCGCATAGATCAGCGGTGGCCGGTGATCCGCCTTCACCAGCATGTAGTAGTGCAGCACCCCCAGCGGGGCGATCACGTAGATCAGCCGGTGCAGGCGGCGCCATCTGATCGGGCCGAGCTTGCGGATGGCGGCGTTGGTGCTGGTGACGGCGAGCGGGATCAGCAGGACGAAGGCGGTCATGCCGATGGTGATGAAGGGGCGTTTGTAGATGTCCTTGATCACCGCCGCCCAGTCGAAGAACTGGTCGACGCCGACGTAGGTACACCAGTGCAGCAGGACAAAGGCGAAGGCGAACAGGCCGACCGTGCGGCGGAAGCGGATCAGGCGCGGCTGTCGCAGGAGGCGGGCGACCGGGGTGATGGCCAGGCCGATCAGCAGGAAACGCAGGCCCCAGACGCCGAGCTGGCGGATCAGGGCCTCGATGGGGTTGGCGCCGAGGTCGCCGCTGAGCAGCCGCCAGACCAGCCAGGGGATGGGGGCGAAGCAGGCGAGCCAGACCAGCCCGTAGACGAGCTGGTCGCGGGTTCTGGCCGTCATCAGTAGAATTTCTTCAGATCCATGCCGGCGTAGAGGCCGGCGACCTCGCCATAGCCGTTGAAGGGCAGGGTCTTGCGGCGGACGAATTCGCCGATGCGGCGCTCGGAGGCCTGGCTCCAGCGGGGGTGGTCGACGGCCGGATTGACGTTGGAATAGAAGCCGTACTCCTGCGGCGCCGACATCTGCCAGGCGGTTTTCGGCTGGGTCTCGGTGAAGCTGATGCGGCTGATGCTCTTGATCGACTTGAAGCCGTACTTCCAGGGGACGACCAGCCGCATGGGGGCGCCGTTCTGGTTCAGCAGGGTCTGGCCGTAGAGGCCGACGGCGATGAAGGCCAGCGGGTGCATGGCCTCATCCATGCGCAGGCCTTCGCGGTAGGGCCAGGAGAGGATGGGCCGGCGCTGGCCGGGCATTTCGGAGGGGCGCAGCAGGGTTTCGAAGGCGACGTACCTGGCCTTCGAGGTCGGCTGGTAGCGCTTCAGAATGTCGGCGAGCGGAATGCCGATCCAGGGGATGACCATCGACCAGCCCTCGACGCAGCGCAGGCGGTAGATGCGCTCCTGCAGGGGGGCGATCTTGAGGATGTCCTCGATGTTGTAGGTCCCCGGTCTGGCGCAGGCGCCGTCGACCTTGACGGTCCAGGGGCGGGTCTTGAGCTGGCCGGCGTTGCGGGCGGGGTCGGACTTGTCGACGCCGAATTCGTAGAAGTTGTTGTAGCTGGTGACGTCCTTGAAGGGCGTCAGCTTTTCGGTGGTGGTGTAGCGGGATTTGGCGGCCTTGAGCGGGGCGGCGGAGACCTCTTCGGCGCTGCAGGCGGCGAGGCTCAGCCCGGCGCCGGCGGCGACCACGCCGGTCATGAACTCGCGACGGCGCAGGTAGACGTCGTGCGGGGTGACGTCGTTTTCGGTCAGGTCGCCGGCGTGGCGGATCAGCATCTGGTGTCTCCCGTGCGGCCCCGTATGGAATGTGGAGCCGATCACGGGCGAGTCAATTCGTCGGAAGCCGGCGTGATCGCTCTCCGCCCACGCTGTGGGCGGAGGACGGTTCGGAGCGCGAGCGACGGACCAGGAGGCGGGGCCGCCGGTTCAAGGCTAGAACCTGTAACCGCCGGTGGGGACCCCCTCGGTTTGGCTCGCTTGCAGCGCTCGCCAAAGCCACTCCCCCATTTTCAATGGGGGAGAGCGAAAGCTCAGCTGCAGCGTCGCGCCTAAGCCGCGCGGGCGGCTTTTTTCACCTTGGTGATCGCGCGGTCGCGCTTCAGGCGGCTGAGGTGGTCGATGAAGAGGACGCCTTCGAGGTGGTCCATCTCGTGCTGGATGCAGACGGCGTAGAGGCCGTCGGCGGCTTCATCGACCTGATTGCCGTTGTAGTCGAGGTAGCGGATGTGGACCTGGTCGGGGCGTTCGACGGTCTCGTAGATCTCCGGCACCGACAGGCAGCCTTCCTCGTAGGGGGCGAGGCTGTCGTTCTTCTCGATGATCTCGGGGTTCACGAAGTAGCGGGGGGCCGGGTCTTCGCCGTCGCGGGCCAGGTCCATGACGATGATGCGCAGGGGCTCGCCCACCTGCACGGCGGCCAGGCCGATGCCGGGGGCGGCGTACATGGTCTCCAGCATGTCGTCCATCAGGGCGCGGTGATCGTCGGTGACGGTCTCCACGGGAACGGACTTTTTCTTCAGCACCGCCAGATCGGCGGCGTTGTCGACGGTGAGGATGCGACGGATGGCCATGGCGGGGAGGTAAGAGCTCGGTACCCGAGCGTCAAGCAGGGGTAGGGTCGCAGGGGTCAGCCGGCGGGAGACTCATCGCGAGGCCGACCCCACTTGTCGAGCCGGACGCCGCAAGATTTACAGGTATAGCCACCCCACATCGCCTCTTGGGCGTCGGCTGGTATCCGCGGTCCCCTGGGGATCGCCGCTGCACAATTGGGGCAGGCGCGCGGCGGCTTCAGATTGATACCCCAAGGGCTCTTCAGCACCGTAGCAACCACAAAGAAACCCACCGCCAGGGCGACTACAACCAGCATGAAGGCCAGTTCCAGCGTCGGCGACAGGATGTTCTCCATCAGTGCTTTTCCAGCGCCGGCGCGTCGACGGTCAGCTTGGTCAACGGCCGGATGCCACCCTCGATCGGCGCGAGTTCGGGCAGGTCCTTGCCCTCGTGGTCGACCTTGAGGTCCTCGAAGCGGCGGGCCTGGGTGAGGACCTGGGTTTCGAGGGAGCCGACGAACTGGTTGTAGCGGCCGGTTGCGGTCTCCAGCGCCTTGCCCATGGCGGCGACGTGGCCGCCCATGGCCGAGAGGCGGGCGTAGAGGTCACGGCCCAGTTTGGCGATGTGGTCGGCGTTGGCGGCCTGTTCCTCGACCCGCCAGCCGTAGGCGACGGCCTTGCAGAGGGCGAACAGGGTGGTCGGGGTGACGATGAGGACACGCTTGTCCATGGCCTCGGTCATCAGGTCGGGCAGGCGCTCCAGGGCGGCGGCGAGGAAGCCGTCGCCGGGCACGAACATGGCCACGAAGTCGGGAGAGCGTTCGGCGGCGAACTGGTCCCAGTAGGCTTTCGCGGACAGGCCCTGCATGTGGCCGCGCACGCTGGCGGCGTGGCGGACCATGGCCGCCTCGCGCAGGGTCTCGTCGGCGGTCTCCTGGGCGTCCATGAAGGCGTTGAGCGAGCATTTGGCGTCGATGGCGAAGACGGCGCCGGCCGGCATGCGGACCTTGACGTCCGGGCGACGGCGGCCCTCCTCGGTGTCGAGGCTGAACTGTTCGACGAAGTCGTACTGGTTGGCGAGGCCGGCGGCTTCCAGCACATTGCGCAGGGTCTGTTCGCCCCAGCGGCCCTGGACCCCGGCGCCGCGGCGCAGGGCGGCGGACAGCTTGCGGGCCTCGGCCTGGGTGGCGACGGAGGCGTCCATCAGGGCGGCGATCTGTTGTTTGAGACCACCCTGCTCTTCCGAGCGCGCTTTCTCGACGGCGGTGACCTGGGCCTCGAACTTGGCGAGGGTGTCGGCGACGGGTTTCAGCTGGTTGGCGATGCGCTCCTGGGCGACGAGCTCGCGGTTGCGGAAGCTCTCCTCGGTGCGCTTGAGAACCTCCTCGGCGACGGCGCCGGCCTGTTGCAGGGCCTGGGCTTTCAGCAGTTCGGCGGTGGCGCCGGACTGGTCCTCCAGCATGCGGGCGCGGGCGTCGGCGGTGGTGAACTGTTCCTGCAGCGACCAGGCCTTGGCCTCGGCGGCGGCGGCGCGGCGGCGCTCCATCAGGGCCCAGGCGAGGGCGACGAGCGCCAGCAGCGCGAAGGCGGCGGCGACGATGAGGGCAAGCGTGGCGGCGTTCATGGTTGGTTCTTAGCGTGGTTTCGGGAGTCGCGCCAATGCGTCCTTCGACACGCCCGCTGCGCGGGCTGCTCAGGATGACTGAGAGGAGTGGGCTCCACAAAAGTCAGTCATGCTGAGCAGCGGGCGCAGGCCGCGTGTCGAAGCACGCACCTAAGCCGGCCGTCGGGCCCGCATCGCCTGCGCAATCGTTCCGTCATCCAGCCAGTCGAGGTCTCCGCCGACGGGGACGCCTCTGGCCAGCATGGTCACCGCCACGTCGAGGTTGGAGAGGCGCTCGGCGATGTAGTGGGCGGTGGTCTGGCCGTCGACGGTGGCGGGCAGGGCCAGGACGACCTCGCGGATCTCGCCTTCGGTGACGCGGGCGGTCAGTTCGTTGATACGCAGGTTGTCGGGGCCGACGCCGTCGAGGGCCGAGAGCAGGCCGCCGAGCACATGGTAGCGGCCGCGAAAGGCCCCTGCCCGCTCCATGGCCCAGACACTGCCGACCTCCTCGACCACGCAGATCAGGGTGCGGTCGCGTAAGGTATCGGCGCAGAGACTGCAGGGGTCGCGGGTGTCGAGGCTGCCGCAGACGCTGCAGGTCTTCACATGGGCCTGGGCGTCGGCGAGGGCGCTGGCGAGCGGGCCGAGCAGCTGGTCGCGGCGCTTGAGCAGGGTCAGGGCCGCGCGCCGGGCCGAGCGGGGGCCGAGGCCCGGCAGCTTGGCCAGCAGGCTTATGAGGCGTTCGATCTCTGGGCCGGCGACGGATGCCATGTTGGTTAGATAGGGCTGATTCTGAATAATTCCTCCCCCGACGGGGGGAGGAACCGATCCTAGAACGGCATCCCCGGGATCTTCATCCCGGCCAGCGGACCGGCGGCCGCCTGCATCAGCTCCGCCGTCTGGGCTTCCAGCTTGCGGCGGGCGTCGGCGTGGGCGGCGACCAGCAGGTCGGCGATGACCTCGCCTTCGCCGGGGGCCAGCAGGGATTCGTCCAGTTCGACGCCGGAGAGTTCCCCGGCGCCCTTGAGCGTCACCTTGACCATGCCGCCGCCCGACGTGCCTTCGACGACGATGGCGGCGACTTTTTCCTGGGCTTCGGCCAGCTTGGCCTGCATGGCCTGGGCCTGCTTCATCAGCCCCTGGAGGTCTTTCATGGCGTCTTGCTTCCTTCGCTGAAGAGGCCGCCGGCGCTCAGCATCTGGTCCCGGATCGCCTCGGGCGCCTGGGTCTGCATCACGTCGTAAGCCTCGAGTTCAGTCGGGACATACCAGTGGATCTTGGTCGAATGGTAGGCGTCCCAGACCGCCTGGGCGACTTCTCGCGGAGGTGTGAGCCGCCACATGCCCTCTTTCGGCGCGTTGGCTTTCGCTTCGTCGGGCAGGATGGGGGTGTCGATCATGCCGGGCAGGGTGTCGGCGGCACGCACGCCGTGGGCGGCCAGCTCGACCGACAGGGCCTCGGTCAGGCCCTTCACCGCATGCTTGGTGGCCGAATAGACGGCGATGTTGGGGATGCCGAAGATGGCCGAGGAGGACGAGGTGGTGAAGCAGAGGCTGTTCGGCGTGGCTTTCAGCAGCGGGGCGGCCAGGTGGATGCCGCTGAGGACGGCGACGAAGTTGATGTTGACCACGGCCATGACGTCTTCCCACGTCTGGTCGATGAACGGGCCGCCGCGGCCGATGCCGGCGTTATTGAACAGCAGGTCGAGCTTGCCGTCGGTGGCTTTCGCGAAGGTATCGAGGGCGGCGGCGTAGGCGGCGCGGTCGGTGACGTCGAGGACCTGGGTCTGGACGGCGTCGCCCAGTTCGGCCTTGAGCGCATCGAGACCGGCGACGTTGACGTCGACCGCGCCGACGAACCAGCCTTCGCCCGCGAACAGGCGGGCGGTCTCCAGGCCCATCCCTGAGGCGCCGCCGGTGATGAAGATGGATTTGCGGCCGTTGGCTGCGGTCATTGGTTTTTCTCCCCTTATGTTTTTTCCTTCTCCCCTTGGGGGAGAAGGTGGCGGCGAAGCCGAAGGATGAGGGCAGCACCGACGGTGGGTGAGTTTGGCGCCGCGAAACCGTCGATGGCCGGTGCTGCCCTCATCCGACCCCTTCGGGGCCACCTTCTCCCGGCAAGCGGGAGAAGGACCGGTGTTAGTCCTCGTCCTCAGGTTCCACAGGCGGTTCGGTAGCCGCTTCCCCCTGCGGAATGGCAAGCTGCTTCACGCCGAGGATCTCGGCGCCGGGGAAGGCTTCCATCACCGAGCGGACGAAGGGGTCGGCCTCGATCTCGGCGCGGGCTTCTTTCTGCTCGCGCTTTTGCTTTTCCCAGGCGGTCTCGGCCCCGCCGCCGCCTTCGGCCGCGACCAGCCAGGGCTGGCCGGTCCATTCCTTGAGGCGGGAGACCAGGCGGCCGGCGAAGTTGGCCGGGGTGTTGGGGGCCGGTTCGTAGACGATGGCGCCGGGGCGATAGCTGACCAGACGCAGGTAGCGGTCGACGTCGAGCTTGATGCCGATGTCGCGCTTGGCCTCGATCAGCTTGAGAACGTCGTCGAAGGTGGCGAGGGTCGCGGCCTCGGTCAGGGGGGCGGCCTGCTGTGCGACCGGCTGGGCGAAGCGGGCCTGGGCCACGGCGCCGCCGCCGGACGATTGACCACCGCCGCCACCGCCGCCGCCGGACGGGCCGCCGGGCAGCGGGTCGCCGTTGCGCAGGGCCTTCAGCGCCTCTTCGGGGCCGGGCAGATCGGCGGCGTAGGTCAGGCGGATGAGGGCCATCTCGACCGCGGCTGACGGGTCGGGGGCGCGGCGGACCTCGTCATGGGCTTTCAGCAGCATCTGCCAGAGGCGCGACAGGGAGCCGGCCGAGGCCAGCGCGCCGACGGCGGCCAGGCGCTGGGCCTGTTCCTTGGGCATGGCCAACGCGTCGGGTCCGAGCGCCTTGGAGACGGCCGACTGATGACTGTGTTCGAGAAGGTCGAGGACCACCTGCACCGGGTCGGCGCCGAAGCCCCAGAGGGTGCGGAAGGTGTGGATGGCGGCCCCGGTCTCGCCGCGCATGATCTGTTCGAACAGCTCGATGGTCTGCGACCGGTCGGCCAGGCCCAGCATGTCCTGGACGACCTTGGCCGGGACGATCTGGCCGGGATCGGTCTGGACGATGGCCTGGTCGAGGATGGAGAGGCCGTCGCGGACGCTGCCTTCGGCGGCGCGGGAGATGAGGGCGATGCCCTCGGCCTCGACCTTGGCGCCTTCCTTTTCGCAGATCTTTTCCAGGTGTGCGGCCAGCACCGGCGGCTCGACGCGGCGCAGGTCGAAGCGCTGGCAGCGGCTGAGGATGGTCACCGGAACTTTTCGGATCTCGGTGGTGGCGAAGATGAACTTGGCGTGCGGCGGCGGCTCTTCCAGCGTCTTCAGCAGGGCGTTGAAGGCCGCCGTCGACAGCATGTGGACTTCGTCGATGACGTAGACCTTGTAGCGGGCCTCGACCGGCGAATAGCGGACGCCGTCGAGCAACTCGCGCATCTCGTCGACCTTGGTGCGGCTGGCGGCGTCGAGCTCCAGCACGTCCATGTGGCGGCCCTCGACGATGGCGGCGCAATGGCGGCCTTCGACGGTGAGGTCCATGGAGGGCTGGTGGACGGTCTCGCTCTCGTAGTTGAGGGCGCGGGCCAGCAGGCGGGCGGTGGTGGTCTTGCCGACGCCGCGCACGCCGGTGAGCATGAAGGCGTGGGCGATACGCCCTGTAGCGAAGGCGTTGGTCAGGGTGCGAACCATCGCCTCCTGGCCGATCAGGTCGTCGAAATTGCGCGGCCGGTACTTGCGGGCCAGCACGGTATAGGCCGGGCCGTCCGCCGTCGGCGGCGCGGGCATGGGCTGGAGCGCCTGGGGGGCGGGCATGGCGGCCTGAGGCTCGGGGTCCGGCTCACCGAAGATGTCGACGGTCAGGGAGTCGCGCTCTTCGACCTCCGGGGTCGGCTCGTCTTCATCCCAGGGCGGTGCGGTGTCGGACATCGAGGCTTTCGGCGGGGTCCGTGCGTCCTTCGACACGCGGCCTCAAGGCCGCTGCTCAGGATGACGAACAGACGTGGAATCTCTTTCGAGGGCCACTGTAGTCATCCACGCCATCCATCGGAAGGCCATCACAACTGTTCGTCATCCTGAGCAGCCGCGCAGCGGCGTGTCGAAGGACGCACGATGTGGACTGCGAGATGAGGGAGAAGGTGGAGACCGGACGACGACCCGGAGCAAATCTCGTTGTGGCTGCTGCCTTCCGGCCCTGACCAGGTTGGCGAGGACTCCGCCCATCGCCGATCTCCGAGGCCTATATCGCGATGGACGGCCCCTTACGCAAGAGCCGTTTGGTCTCAGGCAGGGTCAGATCGAGACGCTGGCGCCGAAAAGCATGGCCCAGCCGAAGCAGGCCAGCAGGCCGATGGCCGAGCAGGTCACCCCGGCGATGGCCACGCCGCGCCCGGCCGGATTGCGCAGGGCGACAAGGCCGAGCACCAGGCCGAGCGGCGACAGCACCCAGGCGATCATGCCGATCAGCGGGATCCACACGACCATCAGGCCGAAGACGCCAAGGATCAGCGAGGCGGCGGCCATGCCGGGACCCGGGCGATCGTATATCTGGTCACTCATCGGAAATCCCCATTTTGAGTGTTAAGTGTGCCAAAGACGCCTTAAAATTGCAATCGTTGTTCGCTGAATGTTGGTGGCTCAGGCGCGATTTTCCCCGCCGGACCGCGAAGCCGCTTGGCGAGGGTCGCGGGGCCCTTGTAAGCATTGGCCCATGCCTCTCTCCGAAATCGCCAACGTCTTCACCGGTAACCCCCTGGACCGCGCCAGCGAGCGAAGGTCGGACGACGCCTGGATCGAGGAGAAGCTCAACGACCCGGGCTCCCTGGCCGTGGCCCTGTGGAACGGCGCGCCGCTGACCGAGACGGCCGATGGCAAGACCCAGCTGTCCTACCTGCCGGCCGCCATGGCGACGGAGCTGTCCAACGGCTGGGAGCGGCTGCTGTTCATGGGGATGTGGAAGGACACGGCGGTGTTCGCGCTCGACCTCGAGGGCGGCGTCGATCCGTCCGAGGGGCCGCTGCAGGGGCTGGGCAGGTTCCAGGACCTGCGGGCCATGGCCATGGTGCTGCCCGGCACGGAGGCGGCCATCGCCGCCACCGCCAAGGGCATGTTCGAATGGCGGCGCAAGCATCGCCATTGCGCCAACTGCGGCGAGCAGAGCGCTGTCGCCGAGGGGGGCTGGAAGCGGGTCTGCCCGTCCTGCAAGGCCGAGCACTTCCCGCGCACCGACCCGGTGTCGATCATGCTGGCCACCTATCAGGGCCGCTGCCTGATGGGTCGCCAGGCGATCTGGCCCAAGGGCATGTTCTCGGCCCTGGCCGGGTTCCTGGAGCCGGGCGAGAGCATCGAGGAATGCTGTGCGCGCGAGCTGAAGGAAGAGGCCGGGCTGAACGCGGTGTCGGTGCGCTACCACTCGACCCAGCCCTGGCCCTACCCCTCGTCGCTGATGATCGGGCTGATCGCCGAGGTCGATTCGGACGAGGCGACGCCGGACCAGACCGAGCTGGAGGCCGTTCGCTGGTTTACCCGGGCCGAGGCGCGGGACCTGCTGGCCGGAAAGATCGAAGGCCTGTTCTGCCCGCCGCCGATGGCGATCGCGCATCAGTTGTTGAAGAGCTGGGCGAACGAGGAAGATTAAGCCCCTCTCCCATAGGGAGAGGGAGGGGCCCGACCGCGAAGCGGTTGGGAGGGTGAGGGGTTATGCGGCGTCCGGATCAGCGCCGATCCTGCCGATACCGTAACCCCTCACCCGCCGGCCCTGCGGGCCGCCGACCTCTCCCTATGGGAGAGGTGAAAAGCTAGGCGAAAGCGGCCAGCGCCACGGAGCCGGCCCAGACCATCAGCGTGATGGTCGACAGGCTGAACACCAGGAAGCGCAGGGCAACCACGTTGACGGTGTTCTGGATCAGGCTGTGCAGGATGCGCAGGCCCACGTAGGTCCAGGCGAGCATGGCGGTGAACGGCGACTGCTGCCCGACCAGATAGGTGATGACGGCCAGGGCATAGAAGATGGTCGGCTGTTCCATCAGGTGGTTGTAGTTGTTGGCCACCTGCCGGACGCCGTCGGGCAGCACATCGAGGCTGCCCGGGAAGCGGGCGTCCTGCGGCTTGAGGCCGGACTTGCCGATGGCCGGCAGGCGGGTGACGTACATCCACACCCAGATGAACAGAGACCAGATCACCAGCACCAGGGCCGGCGCCAGAACGGACTCGAACGCGGACTGTCCCTGAAACGTCATATGTCGCCCTCCCCGGCGGTTGGTTGTGGGGGGAGGCTAGCAGGTCCTCCCCCATCGGGGGAGGGGGACCGCGCGAAGCGTGGTGGAGGGGGTCCGCACGGGCGGTTCAGCTGCGGGCAGGTTTACCCGCCGACGTGAGCGGTGACCCCCTCCGTCAGCGGCTTTGCCGCTGCCACCTCCCCCGGTGGGGGAGGAACTAGTGCAGGTCGAAGTCCGTCAGGTTCGGCGCCCGCGTCGCTTCCCAGTAGTCGACCAGCGGGAAGGGCCAGTTCTGGCTGACGCGGCCCTTGGCGTTCTTGTACCAGCTGGACACCCCTTCGACGCCCCAGGCCATCCGGGCGTTGGCTTCGTCGACGCGGGCATTGAAGGCGTCGTGGACGTCGGCCTTTACCTCGATGGACTTCGCGCCCTTGTCCAGCATCAGGCGCAGGGCCTCGACGACGTAACGGACCGAGGCTTCCGAGAAGAAGATGATCGAGCCGTTGACGACGATGTTGGTGTTGGGGCCGTAGAGCATGAAGAAGTTGGGGAAGCCCGGGGCGGTCATGCCCAGATAGGCGCGGGCGTCGCCGTCCCAGGCGTCGTGCAGCGAGACGCCGCCCTTGCCGACCACGGTCATCGGCGTGAGGAAGGAACTGGCCTTGAAGCCGGTGCCGTAGATCAGGACATCGGCGGCATGTTCGGTCCCGTCGGCGGTGACGACGCCGCTCTCGGTGACGGCCGTGACCGGCTGGGTCACGAGGTTGACGTTCGGGCGGCGCAGGGCCTCGATCCAGACGCCGTTGTCGCGCAGGGACCGCTTGCCGCCGAAGGGGTATTGCGGGGTGACGGCCTCGAACAGTTTGTCGTCGCCGGCCGTCTGTTCGCCGATTTTCATGACCAGGAGTTCGCGCAGGCCCGCGCTGGCCTCGCTGATCGTGCCGGCCGGGCCGTTCCAGGCGGGGTCGGCCTTCACGGCCTCGTAGACGCCGTCGGTCATCGTCCAGAACAGGTAGAAGCGGTACCATTTGTCGTAGAAGGGCACGTGCTCGAGCAGGGCCTTTTTCCCCTCCCCGACCGTCTCGTGATAGTCCTCGGTCGGCGCCAGCCAGGGCGGCGAGCGCTGGAAGACAGTCAGCGCGCCGGCGTCCGGAGCGATCTTCGGCACAAACTGGAAGGCGCTGGCCCCGGTGCCGATGACGGCAACGTTCTTGCCCTTCAGATCGACCGAGTGATCCCAGCGGGCCGAGTGGAAGTTCGGGCCCTTGAACAGCTCGCGGCCGGGGATGTTGGGGAAGTTGGGCTGGTTCAGCTGGCCGACGGCGCTGATCACGGCGTTGCCCGTAAAGGCGCGGCCATCCTTCGTGCTGACCGTCCAGGTCGAGGCGGCTTCGTCGTAGCGGGCCTCGGCGACCTCGGCTCCGAATTCGATGTGCCGGCGCAGGTCGTACTTGTCGGCCAGGCGCTGGAAATAGCGCAGCAGGACGTCCTGGGTGGAATAGCGCTGGGGCCAGTCGTGGTTGGGCTCGAAGCTGAGCGAATAGAGGTGGTTGGGGGTGTCGACCCGGCAGCCGGGGTAGCTGTTCTCCAGCCAGGTGCCGCCGACGTCGGGGTTCTTGTCGAGGATGGTGAAGCCGATGCCGGCCTGTTGCAGGCGGATGGCGGTCAGCAGGCCGGACATGCCGGCGCCGATGATCAGGACCTTGAGGTCGGCGGCGGCCTGCTTCTCCTGCGGCGTCCAGGTCGG
>JAUMCZ010000087.1:0-3394 GCA_032122215.1 Caulobacter sp. | reverse complement strand
GGCCTTCGTGCTGTTCAGTCTCGGCATCATCGGCACCGGCCTGCTGGCTGTGCCGGTTCTGGCCGGCTCGGCCGCCTACGCCATCGCCGAATCCTTCGGCTGGCCGATGGGGCTGGATCGCAAGCTGGGCCAGGCGCCCGGCTTCTACGCCATCATCGCCGCCGCCACCCTTGGCGGCGTCGCCCTCAGCTTCTCCGATATCGATCCGATCAAGGCCCTGTTCTGGAGCGCCGTGCTCAACGGCCTGGTCGCCGTGCCGATCATGATCGTCGCCATGCTGCTGGCCTCACGACGGTCCGTGATGGGCCGCTTCACCATTGGCTGGACGCTGAAATTCCTCGGCTGGACGGCGACGGCGGCGATGACGGCCGCAGGCCTCGGCATGTTCCTGGCCTGACCCGACGGTCCCGGTCCGCGTCCATTCATCGCGGTACAGGGGCTGGACGGGGCCGCACGCCTTGAGTCAACGTCGAGTTTCCAACCAAAGGAGGCGCCCATGGCCCACAAGTTCGAAATCTACAAAGACAAGGCCGGCGAGTTCCGCGTTCGTTTCAAGTACAACAGCGAAGTGATGTTCGCGACGGAAGGTTACGCCTCCAAGGCCTCCGCCCAGAACGCCATCGACTCCCTGAAGAAGAACGCCCCCGAGGCGCCGGTCGAAGACAACAGCTAGACGCTGTCAGAAGGCAGCCTCGGCCCGACGTCACGCTGAACCGTCGGGCCGAGGCGACTTGACCCTGGCCGCCTTCCCGCATCTGATCATTGATAACCAGCCGAAACGCGCTGAAATCAAGGGGAGGCGTCATGGCCACTGCATCCGCCAACGGGCGCAAGAGCATCTTCATCACCGGGGGCGCCAGCGGCATCGGCCTGGGCGCAGCCAAGCGCTTCGCCAGCGAAGGCTGGTTCGTCGGCCTGGCCGACATCGACAAGACCGGTCTCAAGCTGGCCCTGGGTGAAATCGGCGAGGGCAACGGCGTCACCCTTGACCTCGATGTGCGCGACCTGAAGCAATGGGAGACGGCGCTTGCCGCCTTCGCCAAGGCCAGTGGCGGGCGGCTCGACGTCCTGCTCAACAACGCCGGCATCGCCCGCTACGGCTATCTCGAGGAGCAGAGCGTCGAGGAAGGCGACCTGCAGATCGACATCAATGTGAAGGGCGTCATCTACGGCGCCCGCACCGGCCTGGAGCTGCTGAAGGCCACGCCCGGCTCGACCCTGATCAATGTCGCCAGCTGCGCCGGCCTGTTCGGGGCCCCGCGCATGGCCATCTATTCGGCCACCAAGTTCGCGGTGCGCGGCCTGTCGGAATCGCTGGAGGCCGAATTCGCCCGCTTCGGCGTGGCGGTGCGCTGCATCATGCCCTGGTTCGTCGACACCCCGATCCTCAACGCCGGCGCCAGCGGCACCAACATGAAGATCACCGACGCCATCCGCGAGGGCGGCTCGCCGGTCTACACGGTCGAGGAAGCGGCCCAGGTCATCTGGGACGCCGCGCACGGCAAGGGCGGCAAGCTCAACTACATCGTCGGCAAGGCCGGCAAGGACATCGCCTTCATGCTGCGCCTGATGCCCGGCATGATCCGCAAGCGGTTCAAGACGCTGTCGACGGCGAACTGAACCGGTCCTTCTCCCGACAAGCGGGAGAAGGGACTCTTCTTGCTACATCGCGCTCGGGCTGGACTGCGCGTCGGCCTTCGGGGCCGTCGCCGGCTCCTTCGGCGTCTCGGCCGGGCCGCCGACGCCGGTGGTCTCGGTGACGGCCGAGGCCAGGATCACCTTGACGCCGGACGGCGTCACCACCTCATACGGCACCGGACCGGAAGGCAGGTCCGTGGCCGCCGCGAGTTGGAAGTCGCCTTCCGGACCCGACAGGCGCGGACGGCCATCGAAGGCCCCCGGCGCGCCGCGACCGCCGCCGAAGCGGTAGAAGATGTGCATGCCGACCTGCTGCACCCGCACCATGCGCGGGCCCCAGCCGGGCGAGACGTTGATGGTGTGGAAGTGGGTGGCGTTGCCGACGCCGGCCATCACCTCGCCGGAGATGGCGCGGCTGGCGACCTTGCGGGCCCGGTTCCAGGCGCCCGGCTCGCGGCCGCGGCGCATCGAGCCGTCGCAGGCGAAGCTGAACTGGCAGACGCCGAAGGCGCGCTGGAAGACCACCGAGCAGACGCTCTTGGGGAAGGCCGGGTGACGCACGCGGTTCAACACCACCTGGGCAACGGCCGCCTGGCCGGCCGGGGTCTCGCCGCGGGCTTCGTAATAGACGGCCTGGGTCAGGCACTCGAGATCGCGCGAGGCGTCGAGGGCGCCGGTCAGGCGGAAGGGTTCGGCGGCGGGATTGAACGGCCCGCCGAAGCTGGCGCGCAGCACCACGCCGGCCGCCTTGGGCCCGTTGACGAACGAGGCGTTGGTCGGCGCAGCCGCCCGATCCAGGCGGGCGACTTCCAGCGCCGTCTGGCGGTCGCGCTGGGCGCCGCCGGTGGTCAGCATGGGATCGTAGCGACGGGCCAGGGCCAGGGCGGCCGGATCCATGTCGAGCACCCGGTCGCGCAGGGCGATTTCGGAATAACCACCACCGGCGGCCTCGGCCATATTGGCCATACGGACGTTCTGGTCACGCGCGTCAGCGGTTCCCGCCACATAGGCGGCCGCGACGATGAGGCCCATGGCGGCGCCCGTCGATGCGCCAACGGCCAGGGCCCGCGCGCCAGCGCGGCTCCGTTCAAACAACAACAAAGGTCTCTAGTCCTGTGCGACAGGGGCAGGATGCGCCCCCCGGTATCAGCGTCGAACGAGCCCGAGATACGCTACGCGGGCGAGTGAACGACGGCTTCGACCAAGGTCAGGATTTGGTCGAGGTGGTCCTTATCCCAGACTTTATGGCTCAAATGTGGCCGATTCGCAAGACCATGCTGCAGCGCAACATGAAGCAGGCCGGCAGATTTCGCGCCAGCCATGGTTAACACCCTCAAGTCCCTGCAGATTCCCGATGACTCCGGCCCATGGCCGCAGTGCGGCAATTTTCGCCCGATGAGCGAGGACTACTGTGCGACATCTGTCGCCCCTGCCCGGGTATCCATTGCGCAAAGCGCGGTTGCGAGTCACCATGTTCTACGTCCACTCGTGACGTATTGGAGACGTCCATGAAGAAGCTCATCGTCGGGGCCGCCGCCCTGGCCATCGCCGCCGCTGCCCCCCTCCTGATTGCCGGGCCCGCGCTGGCCGGTGACCTGCTGTACGAGGCCGCGCCCGACAGCCTGACCGAGAACCTGAATGGCCAGCCCTACTGGTCGGCCCAGGCGCAATGCGCCGGCCTGTTCGGCGCCGCCGCCCAGTACCTCGGCGACCAGGGCGACACCGCCGGCGCAGAGGCGTCCAGCAAGCTGGCCGT
>JAUMCZ010000086.1:0-13658 GCA_032122215.1 Caulobacter sp. | reverse complement strand
TGGATCTGGCAGCGGGCCTGGAATTCGGCGATCTGCCGGGCGCGCTGCTGCTTGTCGGCGTCGTTCGGCGCAGCGGCGAAGGCCGGCGCGGCGAAACCGGCGATGGCGAGAATGACGAGGACAGATCGCATGGCGTGACTCCCTTTGGGAGCACGCTACCACAGGCTGTTCAGATTGCAGCCAGGTTGAATCCCGAGGTTCGGCCATCGGCATGAAGGCGGGATCGCCTCCCCCGGTCCAGACAAGCAAACGCCCACGACGGTCAACCGCCGTGGGCGCTTTCAGCCTTGTATGGCCGGTGCGCTTAGAGCGCGTCCTTCAGGGCCTTGGCGGCCTGGAAGGCAACCTTCTTGCTGGCGGCGATTTCGATGGTCGCGCCAGTGGAGGGGTTGCGGCCGGTGCGGGCGGGCTTGTTCTGCACCTTGAACTTGCCGAAGCCCGGGATCGAAACTTCCTCACCCTTCACAGCGGCATCGCGGATCGCGGCGAAGACGCCGTCGACGACGGCCTTGGCCTGAGCCTTGGTCAGCTTCTCGTCCTTCGACGCCACGGCGTCGATGATGTCAGCGGTATTCAATGGAATCTCTCCGTAAATCAGAATCAGCCATGGACCCTGCCAAGGCTATGTAGCGCTGTCACTAGTCAACAGCAGGCTGGCGGTTCCCTAGCGATACGCTATCTTCCTGTCGAGGGCGCGCATTGATGAGGAATGACCCATGCGTATCGTGACTCTGGCCACTATCGCCGCGTTCGGCCTCGCCGCTCCGGCCTTGGCCGCAGAGCCCCAGGTGACCGTGACCTACGGGCCCAAGCTCGAGAAGAAGCTCGACGAATACGGTGTCCGCGACGTCGATCGGCTGGCTGAGGAGCTGCGCCAATCGGTCCTCAAGGAAGCCGCCCGAACGCAGACTCTTGACGGCGCCCGCATTGAGCTGGTGCTTGAGGATGCTGTTCCTAACCGCCCGACTTTCCAGCAGATGTCTGACAAGCCCGGCCTCTCCTATGAAAGCTTCGGCGTCGGCGGCGCTTCTATCAGCGGCCGCGTCACCCTGGCCGACGGCGTCAGCCGCCCGGTTAGTTACAGGTGGTATGAGACCGACATTCGCTGGGCCTGGCCATCGGGCACCTGGAGCGACGCCGAGCAGACCTTCGACCGCTTCGCCCGCAGCCTGAGCCGCGACCGGAACCTGTAGTCCAGGGGCTGCTCAATTTGGCGTGACACCGTGTCCGGCATTTCACTTGCCAGACCCACGCGAAGCGGTTGAGATCGGCTGAACGGCGATAACATAAGCGCCGACCCCAATTAGCGAGGCGACATGGCCGACGGCCGACGATCCATCTGGACCCTGGCGGCGTTCGCCGGGCCCTGCCTGCCCCTCGCGGCGTTCGGCCTGCCCCTGGTCATCACGATCCCGCACTACTACTCCGAAACCCTTGGGGTCAGCGTCACGGCCGTTGGCCTCGCCTTCCTGCTGGTGAGGGCTATCGACATCGTCTTCGACCCCATCTTCGGGACGATCCTCGACCGGACGCGCTGGAGTTTCGGGCGCTTCCGGGGCTGGATGGCGATCAGCGGGCCCATCCTGATGCTGGCCATCTGGATGCTGTTCATGGCCAAGCCGGGGGTCGGGGTCGGCTACCTGTGGACCTGGCTGCTGGTCGTCTACATCGGCTTCTCGATCGCCGTACTGGCGCACACATCCTGGGCGGCCAAGCTCTCGAACGACTATCACGAGCGATCGCGGATCTACGCCTTCTGGCAGACCGGCAATGTGCTGGGCATGATCATGATCCTTGCCCTCCCCGTCCTGCTCAACGCCATCAAGCCGGGCAGCACCGAGCCTGACATCCTGCACGGCCAGGGCTGGTTCATCCTGCTGCTGCTGCCTGTCATGCTCGCCCTTGCCATCTGGCGCGTGCCGGACGAGGCCCCTCCCCCGGTCAAGACGGGTGAGCGCAGCGCCAGCCTGGGCGACTATTTCCGCCTGCTGGCCCGGCCGACGGTCGTCCGAATCCTGATCGCCGACCTGCTGACCGGCCTGGCGCCCGGGATCGCCGGCACCCTGTTCTTCTTCTTCTTCATGCGGGTGAAGCAGTTCACCTTCGTCGAGTCCTCGGCCCTGCTGCTGGTCTATTTCCTCGCGGCGGTGTTCGGCGCCGTCATCTGGACCCGGCTGGCCAAGCGTTTCGGCAAGGCAAAGTCGCTGATCACCGCCTGTGTCACCTATGCCGTCGTCCAGTTCGTCGTGGTTCTGCTGCCGGCCGGAAACTTCTGGCTGGCGACACCCTTCCTGATCGCCGCCGGCATCCCCTACTCTGCCGGCGCCCTGCTGCTGCGCTCGATGCTGGCTGATTACAGCGACGAGGAACGTCTGGCCTCCGGCCGTGACCGCACCGGCCTGCTCTACGCCATCCTCACCGGCACGGTGAAGATCGGCTCGGCGCTGGCCGCGACCAGCCTCATCGTGCTTGGCATGCTGGGCTTCGACGGGGCCAGCGCGGCCAAGAGCACCGAGCTGTCGATGGATGCCCTGCAGGCGCTGTACGCCTTCGCGCCCGGGGTCATCGGGCTGCTGGCGGCGGCGGCGATGATCGGCTACCCCCTGACGGAGGAGAAGCACGCGGAGATTCTTCGCCAGCTCGGCGAACGCGACGCGGCGACCCCGCCCCCTCAGCCCGAAGACCTGGCGGCCGTATCCCCCGATGTCCTCCCCCGCCCCGCCGAATAGCAGGCCCATAGACCGCCTGCTGGCCATCATGGCCGCCCTGAGAACCCCGGAGACGGGGTGCGCCTGGGATCTGGAGCAGACCTTCGCCACCATCGCCCCCTACACGGTGGAGGAGGCCTACGAGGTCGCCGACGCCATCGAGCGCGGCGATCTGAGGGATCTGAAGGAGGAGCTGGGCGACCTGCTGTTCCAGGTCGTGTTCCATAGCCAGATGGCGCAGGAAGAAGGCGCCTTTAGCTTCGACGACGTGGCCGACGCCATCGTCGACAAGATGCTCCGTCGCCATCCGCACGTGTTCGGTGATGCCGGCGAGCGCTCGGCCGGCGAACAGGTTCAGGCCTGGGAGGTGATGAAGGCCGGAGAGAGGGCCGCCAAGGCCAAGACCGGGGTGCTGGCCGATGTGCCCACCGGACTGCCGGGTCTGACCCGGGCCGTGAAGCTGACCAAGCGTGCGGCCCGTGTGGGGTTCGACTGGCCCTCCCCCGCCGAGGTGATCGCCAAGCTGCATGAAGAGCTCGACGAGCTGCAGGTCGAGATCGAGGCCGGCGACCAGGCGAAGATGCGGGAGGAGATGGGCGACCTGCTGTTCGTCGTCGCCAACCTGGCCCGCAAGCTCGACGTCGAGCCGGAAGACGCCATTCGCGCCACCAACGCCAAGTTCACCCGGCGCTTCGCCTACATCGAGGCGAAGCTGGCCGAAGATGGCCGTACACCGGACCAGTCCGACCTGGCCGAGATGGACGGGCTGTGGAACGAGGCCAAGGCGGCCGAAAAGGCCTAGTCCTTGCCGTACTTGAGTTCCATGCCCTGTTTGTTGGTGGCCATCCGGAAGGCGAAACGCACCTTCACGCCAACCGGCGACTTACCCTTGGAGTCGCGGCTGGCGGCCTGATAGCGCTTGGCCAGGGCGATCAGGAAGGCGCCGTAGCGGCCCTCCGGCGTCTCCCGGATGACGACGCAGTCGGTCGGCCGCCGGGACTTGCCGAGCACGCAGTGGATCTCGCCATCGCCGCCCGTGTCGACCGCATGGTCATTGGCGAGGCGGAACAGCAGCATCAGGTCGGGCCGCTCGGTCCATTTCGGGCGGCCCGCCTCGGTGTCGATGGGCTCGGGTTTCGGCAGCTTGGTGTTGATCGGACGCGGAGGGTCACCCGCCAGCGCCTGGGTCGGCAGTGACAGCGCCAGCAGGACCGCCAGGCCAGCCAGTTTCCGTTGCATCGCATTCCCCCAATACCACAGAGAGTCATCCTGCCCGGGGGGCCGGCGGCTCGCAAGCAGGCGCTGCCGCCATCATCAACGGCCCCTCTGCCGGCCAGACAACATTGTCTGTAATCAATGGAATGGAGGTCGGGTTTGATCTGATCGGGGTTTCGGTGGCGTGGGTGGCCGTGCCGGGATCATCCCGGTGAAAGGGCGGTCAGAGCGAACAGGGCGCCCTCCGTTTCGGAGAGGCGCCAGCCGCGGTAGCGGAACACCCTGCCCTGTCTGAAATCGCTGGCTACCCGGAGGCGCAATTTTTCGACGGTCGCGGATGTCCAGCCGTCTGGCGCGATGCGCTTTGCGAGAGCGGCGGCGGTAAAGCCTGGATTTTCGGCCAGCCAGGCCTGGCCAATGCGAAGTGCGCCGGGGGGCGCCGGGCCGTCCCAGGGACCGGGCGCAGCGGCCTGGGCGAGGACAGGGGCGGCGACACCGAGGGCGGCCAGAGCGGCCAGCAGGTCTCTTCGGGCAATCTTGCTCATCAGGCGGCTCCCAACTGGGGCTTGAGGTGGTCGGCCAGCCGCAAGGCCAGGGCCAGGATGGTCAGGGTCGGGTTGGCGATACCCGAGGTTGGAAAAACCGAGCTGCCGGCGATGTGCAGGTTGCCCAGGCCGTGCACCCGGCCGTGGGGATCGACGACGCCCTGCTTCGGATCGGTGTGCATGCGGGTCGTGCCCATGTGGTGGCGCGAGGCGTTGGAAATGGCGACCAGGTTTTGGCGTTCGGCGGGCCAGCAGAACCGGCCTTTGGCCGCGGCGCCCAGGCTGTCGCCGAAATGTTCCGCGTTGCGCTCCAGGCCGTCGAGATCGGCTGCGGCGTAGGTCCAGTCAAGCCGCACACGTGGCATGCCGAGGGCGTCGCGCTCGTTGGACAGGGTTATGCGGCTGTCGGGATTGGGAAACTGCTCGGCCATCAGAAAGCAGCCGACCAGGACGGGCGGGGCCTCATCGAGCCGGGAGGCCAGCTGACCGACGGCGACCGTCTCCTCTCCCCGGGCCCCCACCTTTGGCCCGGGTGGCGCGCTGGCATAAAGGGTGACAGTGAAGTTGCCGGCCTTCAGGCGGCGTTGACCCGGCAGGGCCGAAGCGATCACCGCATGGGCGCCGCGCCTGTCGGGGTTGAGGTAACGGCCCATGGGTTTGTTTGCTGTGAGGTAGAGGGCCGAGCCCTCGGTCTGGGCGTCTTCGTCGACCGAATAGGTCACATGGCCCTGAAAGAAGCGGCCGACCAGATCATGGCGGTTGCCGACCCCTTCGGGGCGGACGTCGTTGGAGGCCAGCAGCAGCCGGGCGTTCTCGATGCCGCCGGCGGCGAGGATATAGCGCCTGGCGCGGGCGGTGTGGCGGGGACCGTCGAGGCAGGCGATGTCGAGCTGCACGACCTCGGTCGCCGACTTCGACAGGCCGATGCGGGTGACGTTGGCGTGCAGGTAGACGGTGATGTTCGGGGCCTGGGCGAACTCGGTGCGGAACCGTTCGAAGGCAGCCTCGTCAACGCCGCCGGAGTATCTGCTGAACACCACGGGGGCGTCGAAGAAGTCGCCCTGCCCGACTTCCAGGACCGGCGCCGGCGGCACGGCGTCGAAGCGCGGGATCTCCAGCAGGTCGCAGGCGCGGTCGTAGAAGGGTTGCAGTTGGGCGCGGGACATCGGCCAGCCGCTATGCGGGATCCAATCGCGGCGTTCGAAATCGGCGGCGTCCAACGGCCGGCACTTGCCGCCCCAGACCATACCCGAGCCGCCCAGCACCCGGGCCCGCGAGTTCCTCGGGTAGTCGTTCAGCGGACGGTCGGCATTGCCCGGGGCCCGCACGGTGGCGCCGGCGGCGTCATAAAGGTCCTGGGCCGCATCGTTGAGGTCGCGGCCGCCGCCCTCGAGGATGGCAACCTTGACGGTGGAGCCGGCGAACTGGCGGGCGATGGTGATGCCGGCCATGCCGGCGCCGATGATGATCAGGTCAGCCTCGATGCGGCTGCCGGCAGGCAAGGTTCGGGCGTCGATGAAAGCCATGTCTTTCCTCGTTGGTGAGATCGGGAAGAGGGAGCGGTGCGACCGCCGGGGTTGGCGCTAAGGCGCGGCGCCTCGGGAGATCAGGTAGGCGGCGGCCTCGGTGCGCTTGAGCCGCCGCGCCTCGCTGAGCGGCGAGCGGGTTTCGTTGGCCTGGGGGCCTGAACGGCCGGCCCTGACCGCCAAGTTTACGTCCGCGCCTTCGTCGATGAGGTAGCCGACCACTTCCACCGCCCCGCTGCGGGCGGCGTTGATCAGCGGCGTCTCGTCGTTCATCACGAAGGCGTCGACCTGGGCCCCTGCCCCGACCAACCGCCTGGCGATGCCGTAGTGGCCGTTAGCCGAGGCGGCGATCAGCGGGTTCCCGTCGCCGTTGAGGGCAAGGTTGGGATCCGCCCCGGCGGCGAGCAGCAGGTCGACGAGGTCAAGCCGGCCCAGGCGGGCGGCCTCGATCAGCGGTGTGCCGTCGCCGCGGAGCTTCTGGTTGACGTTGGCCCCTGCGGCGATGAGCGACCGCACAGAGGCGGCGTCGCCGGCACGCACGGCCTTGAACAGGGCCCGGCCATTGGCCCTGCTGGTTGCGTCCGCCGTCGGCGGCTCGGCGGGACGCGGCGGTTGGGCGGCCCAGGCGGCCACGGTGAGACTCAGGGTGGCCACGGCCACCGCGGCGGCGCCGGTCCAGCGGCGGACGGGGCCACGGGAGACAGGCTTCAACATGCCGATCCGCTCCTTCAGGTGATTGACCCTGGCCGGCGGCCAGCGGCATCCGAGCGGCAGCGCCTGCGGGGCCAACTGGGTCTTCAGCATGACCTCGCCGTAGCGGCGGCGCTCGTCCGGGAAGCGGGCGAGCACGGCGGCGTCACAGGCGATCTCCTGGTCGATGCGCAGCCGCGACACGGCCAGATGAACCAGCGGATTGCACCAAAGCAGCCCCTGCATCAGAGCCGCCAGGGCGTTCACCTGTGCATCGCCGGAGGCCAGGTGGTTGCGCTCATGGGCCAGGATCACCCGCCGTTCGTCAGCGTCGAACTGTTCGGCGAAGTCGGCCGGAACGACGATCCGCGGAAACAGCGCTCCGACCACGGCCGGCCCGACGCCGGGTCGCTCGGCCAGCCACACGCCATCCTCCCTTACCCGGCGAAGCCGGCCCAATGCGGCGACGAACCGCGATTGGCGGCCCGCCAGCAGCAGCAGGGTGAAGACCGCCCCAGCAAGCCAGCCGGCGACCAGGATCCAGCGCAGGTCAGTCGGCACGCGGCCGATCACCGTGCGATCGGCGGGCAGGTTCAGCGATTGCGGATAGGCCGGCGCGGGCCGCGCGCTTCGCGGGGCTATGGCCGGGGCCGCCTGCGGCTGGGCGGTCTCGACCGGGGCCGGTAACATGACGGCTACGGCGGCGAGCGGCACGCTCGTCCACAGGGCATAGGCCAGGCGGGCGCCGAACTGCTGGCGGACGAAGCGCCGGGTCAGGAGCACGAGCAGGATGGCGGCGCTGACCGCAAGGTTCAGCTCGATGAGAATGGCGAGGAGTTCAGCGCCCATTGTCGAGGTCCTCCACCAGCCGCTTCAGCTCGGCGATGTCCTCGTCGCTCAGCGCCTGGCGCTGCGACAGGTGGCTGACCAGGGGGGCCAGGCGGCCGTCGAACAGTCGGTCGAGCAGGCCCTGGCTCTCGGTCTGCACATAGTCCTGGCGGCTGACAATGGGGCGATAGAGGAAGCGGCGGCCATCCTTCTCCGCGGCGACCGCGCCCTTCTTGAGCAGGCGGTTCAGCAGCGACTTTACGGTCGCTTCGGTCCAGCCCTGCGGCTCGGCGATCTCGTCGATGATGTCCTCGGCCGCGCAGGGGCTGCGCCGCCAAAGGGCTTCCATGACCTGACTTTCCGCGCCGCTGATCCGCACGTCCTGCACCTCGCTATGAGGTGGTATCGATTACATGCGTGAACGGTGGCGTCAACGAACGATTACGAACGTGATCGATTTGTAATGCATCTTCTCTTCCGCCGATCCGGGCATTGAAGCGTTGCGCCGCCCTTCGGGTCGCCGGGATCGGCGGAAGGCAGAGCGGGCTACGGGTGGATCGAGGTCCCTTCGAGGGCGTAGGAAACGCGGACCTTGCGGCCGACGCTGGACTTGCCGTCGGCGTCCTTGCTGGCGGCCTTGAAGTTGCCGGCCAGGTCGGTGACGAAACGGCCAAAGCCGTTGCCTTCGGCTTCGATGACGACGCAGTCCTTGGGGCGGCCGGCGGCGTTGATGACGCACTCGACCACGGCGCGGCCATGGCGGGCTCCGTCATCGTTGGCGACGGCGCTGATCTTTTCGGAGTCGGGACGGATAACCCAGGTCAGCTTGGCGCCGCCGTCGATGACCTTGGGAGTCTTGACCGGGGGCGGCGGCGAGGCGGCGAGCGCGCCGCCGGCGATGAGGCAGGCAACCGAAAGGCTGGAAATCAGCAGGGTACGCATTGGAAATCCTTTTAAGGGTTGCGGACCCTGCCCCTGCGACAGCAGCGCCGCAAGCCTTCTTCCGTCCGGCGATCAGGGGTGTGCCAGCCACTCGGCGGCGGTGATGCCGTACTCGACGTCGCCCTGCCCGCTCCCGGGGATCGGATCGCCGGGCTGCTGGTAGCTGCGCAGGTGGCGCATGCCGAGCTTCTCCATGACCCGCCGTGAGCCGAGATTGACGCTCATGGTGTCGGCGTGGATGGCCGGCAGGCCCAGAACGCGGAAGCCGTGATCGGTCAGCGCCCCGGCCCCCTCCACTCCGTAGCCCTGCCCCCAGGCGTGCCGGTGAAGCCGGTAGCCCAGGCTGCCGATCCCCCGATCATCGGCGTGGAGGGCGAACCAGCCGATGAAGCGATCACCGGCCAGGGTGCGCGCGGCCCAGACGTCCGGTTCGGTCCCGCGCGGCATGCGGAACAGTTTGCCGTCTTCCGGACCGGGATTGCGCGGGGTCGGGGCGCCGCCGCTGAGGTAGCGCATCACCTCCGGATCCTGTTCGAGGCTGTAGAGATCGTCGGCGTCGGACGGCGTGACCGGCCGCAGGACCAGGCGGGCTGTGGCGATCATCGCTTCGGGCGGGGACCCCGTCCCGCGTACCAATCGACGTGAGGCATGATCCGCTCCCGCCAGGCGACCGACTCCGGGGCGATCAGCTCGAAGTGGCCACCGGGGGTGACCAGGGCCTGGCGCGGTTGACCGATGGCGGCGGCATGGCGGGCGCCGAAGGCCGGCGGCACGATCGGGTCGCGGGCGCCGGAGACGATCAGGAGGTTTGAACCGGTGGGGCGCAGCCTGGCGAGAGAGGTGTCGGCGTAGAGGTCGCCGCCGCGTGCGGCGTTCACCAGGCTATCGATGGTCCCCGGGCCCCCGCAGGCATCCGGGCCGTTGGCGCGGTAGTCTTCCAGGTCGTTGATGCCGGCAAGGCTGATCACCCCGGCGGGGCGCAGCGGAATGCCGAAGCGCAGAGGACTGCCAACCGGCAGGCGAGACCGCGCGGCCGCCCAGCTGGCCAGGTGACCGCCGGCCGAATGGCCGATGAACACCACGTGCTTCGGGTCGAGATTGCGCTCACGCGAGAAGGCTCGCAGGTGGTCAACGCCGCGCGCGACGTCCTGGAAGCTGCCCGGGTAGCCGCCGCCGGCATGGCCGATGCGCCGGTACTCCAGGTTCCAGACGGCGTAGCCGCGATCGCGGAGATCGGCCGCCAGATAGTCCATCAGTTCGAGACCCGGCAGGTCAGCGCGCCAGCAGCCGCCGTGGATCAAGACCACGACGGGGAGCGGTTTGTCGGTCTGCGCCCTGGGCAGCCAAAGCTCGCCGAACTGCAGCGGGTCGGCGCCATAGGCGATGCGTTCATCGGCCTTCTGGCGGGGTCGGCCGAGCAGGTCGCGAAAGCTCAGGAGCGGCGTGGTGTCCGCGATGACGGCGGCGGCGTCGGCGGGCCTCTCGGCGTTCGTGGCGCAGCCCAACAGGCAGAGGCTTGCCGCGAAGGCGAGGGCCGCCGCACGGATCACGGCACGGCCACGGTTGCGGTCGGGAACAGACGCTCGAAGCGTCCCAGCGCCTGGCCATCGAGCCTGGCGCGGACCGTCAGGGAGCCGTCATCGCCGTCATGGCGATCGGTTATCCGGCCGTGGCGATAGAGCCAGGCAAGCGCTTCGCCTGCGCCCGCATCGAGGTGGACTTCGATCTCAGGCGTCTCGTCGACAAGCAGGGCCAGGTGGTTGAGCAGGGCCTCGCAGCCCTCCCCGGTGACGGCCGAGACGGTCATTGCCCCCATCCGCCGCGCGGCGCCTTCCAGGTCGGGACGCTCGGATTCGGGAACCAGGTCGAACTTGTTCCAGATCTCGATGAGGACGCGGTCCTCATCGTCCTTGCCGAGCCCGATCTCGCTGAGCACGGTTTCGACGTCGGCGGCCTGGGCGTTGGAGTCAGGACTGGAGATGTCACGAACGTGCAGGATGACGTTGGCCTGCTGCACCTCCTCGAGCGTGGCGCGGAAGGCCTCGACCAGTTCGTGCGGCAGGTCGGAGATGAAGCCCACCGTGTCCGACAGGATGGCCGGGCGGCCGCCGGGCAGTTTCACGGTCCGCAGGGTCGGATCGAGGGTGGCGAACAACATGTCCTGGGCCAGCACCTCGGCCTCGGTCAGGCGATTGAACAGCGTCGACTTGCCGGCGTTGGTGTAGCCGACCAGGGCGATGGTCGGGTACGGCGCCTTCTGGCGGGCCGTGCGGTGCAGGGTGCGGGTGCGGCGCACCTCCTTCAGCTCGGCCTTCATCTTGACGATGCGATCGGCGATGCCGCGACGGTCGAGCTCGATCTGGGTTTCACCTGGACCGCCGGTGCGGCCGAATCCGCCGGCCTGCCGCTCAAGGTGGGTCCAGGTGCGGACGAGGCGTGATTTTTCGTAGGCCAGGCGGGCCAGTTCGACCTGCAGCTTGCCTTCGCGGGTGCGGGCCCGACGACCGAAGATCTCGAGGATCATGCCGGTCCGGTCGATCACCTTGACGCCCCAGGCCTTTTCCAGATTGCGCTGCTGGACCGGGGTGAGCTGGTCGTCGATGACGGCGACGTCGATCTCCTCGACCTCGCAGAGCAGGCGAATTTCCTCGACCTTGCCGCTGCCGAACAGGGTAGCGGGGGTGCGACCGCGAAGCGGGCTGATGAGCGTCTCGGTGATCTCCAGGTCGAGCGCCTGGGCGAGGCCGACGGCCTCTTCCAGACGGGTCTGTGGATCACGCGGCTGGACGGTCCCTGACCTCACCGGATGGATGATCAGGGCCCGTTGGACCGGGACGGCGTGGTCTATGGATTTACTGGTCAATCGTCCTGCTCGGGACCCGGCTCGTAGAGCTGAACGGGCTGGGCCGGCATGATGGTGGAAATGGCGTGCTTGTAGACCAGCTGGCTCTGTCCGTCCCGCCGCAGCAGGACGCAGAAGTTATCGAACCAGCTGACCACACCCTGCAGCTTCACGCCGTTGACCAGGAAGATGGTCAGAGGCGTCTTGGATTTGCGCACGCTGTTGAGGAAGGTGTCCTGCAGATTCTGCTTTTTGTCGGTCATCGGGGATTATCCCTCTTTCTTGGTTCGGACGGCACAACGCCGACCACACACGAGTTGTTCACTTAGGCAGCTGCGTCTTAACGCGGCAACGGCCGCCCGGGGTGCAAACGTTCAGATGCCTGCATTCTGGGCGTGCTCGATATAGAGGTCCCGAAGGCGAAGCGCCATCTCTCCCGGATGTCCATTCGCGACAGGCTTGCCGTCGATGGACGTGACAGGGGTGACCAGGGTCCCGGCCCCGGTGATGAAGGCCTCCTGCGCGTCCAGCGCTTCGGCGGGGGTAAAGGGCCGCTCCTCGACCTTCAGACCCGCCCTGGCGATGACGTCGAGCAGGCTGTGGCGGGTGATGCCGCGAAGGATGTTGGCGCCGGTGTCCCGGGTGACCAGAACGCCGTCCTTGCGCAGGATCCAGGCATTGGAAGAGGCGCCTTCGGTGATGAAGCCCTCCGCATCCACGAACCAGGCCTCGGCGCCGCCCTGTTCGCGCGCCGCCTGCTTGGCGAGCACGTTGGGGAGCAGGCCGACGGTCTTGATGTCGCAGCGGCCCCAGCGGTTTTCCGGCAGGGTGATGACACCGACGCCGGCCTCGGCCTTGGCGTTGGTGGCGGCGCGGTTCAGGGACTTGGCGGTGATCACAAGGCTGGGGGCGGTCGGCACGGTCGGGAAGGCATGGTCGCGGCGGGCGACGCCGCGCGTCACCTGCAGGTACAGCAGGCCCTCGCGGACGCGGTTGCGGCGAAGGGTTTCCTTCAGCACCACTTCCAGGGCCTTGCGGCTCATCGGGTGGGCGATGCGCAATTCGTCGAGGCTGCGCCACAGCCGGGTGAAGTGGCCCTCGGCGTCGCTGAGCTTGCCGCCAAACACCGCCCACACTTCGTAGACGCCGTCGGCCAGCTGGTAGCCGCGGTCTTCGATATGGACGGAGGCCTTTCCGTGCGGGACGAACTGGCCGTTTACGTAGGCTTGCCTGGACATCAGGCCTCCTCTTCCTCGACCACCCGGGCGCTGGTCAAGCCGAGTGATTTGAGTTTCCGGTGCAGGGCCGAGCGTTCCATGCCGATGAAGGCGGCGGTGCGGCTGATGTTGCCGCCGAAGCGCAGGATCTGGGCGTTGAGATATTCCCGCTCGAACAGTTCGCGGGCCTCCCGAAGCGGCAGGGCGATGATCCGCTCGGGGCCGATGGTTCCGGCCTGACCGGCGGAGGAAACCTCGGACGGCAGCATCTCGGCGGTGATCTCATCAGCCGGATCGCCGGACGCCAGAATCAGCATGCGTTCGACATTGTTGCGCAGCTGGCGAACGTTGCCGGGCCAGTCGTGCACCTGCAGGGTCGCCAGCGCATCGGCCGCCAGCTTGCGGCGCGGCAGGCCGGTGGTGTCGGCGATACGGTCGATGAAGTAGTCGATCAGCTCCGGCACATCGTCGCGGCGTTCTGACAGGCCCGGCACCCGGATCGGGACGACGTTGAGACGGTGGAACAGATCCTCGCGGAAGCGTCCGGCCGAAATCTCTTCGCGCAGGTCGCGGCTGGAGGAGCTGATCACCCGCACGTCGACCTGCACGTCCTGGGCGCCGCCGACCCGGCGGAAGCGCTGTTCGACCAGCACGCGCAGGATTCGGCTCTGGGTCTCGCGCGGCATCTCGGCGACCTCGTCGAGATAGAGGGTGCCGCCGTGGGCGTGCTCGAACACGCCGATCTTGCGCGGGCGACCGCCCTCCCCTTCCTCGCCGAACAGCTCGAGGTCCATGCGTTCCGGCGCCATGCCTGCGGCGCTGATGGCGACGAACTCGCCCTTGCCGCGCGGGCTGGCGCCGTGGATCAGGCGGGCGACCAGTTCCTTGCCGGAACCGGGCGGGCCGGCGATCAGCACCCGGCTGTTGGCCGGGGCGACCTTGGCGATCATCTGGCGCAGACTGGCAGCGGCGCTGGAGCGGCCGATCAGGCCGTCGGGGGTCAGGCTCTGGGCGCGCAAGCGGCGGTTTTCCCGCTTGAGGTTGGCCGATTCCAACGCCCGCTCGACGACCATCAGCAGGCGGTCGGACTTGAACGGCTTTTCAAGGAACTCGTAGGCGCCGCGCTTGATGGCGCTGACCGCCGT
>JAUMCZ010000085.1:0-2130 GCA_032122215.1 Caulobacter sp. | reverse complement strand
GGGGTCTTCCGACAGCAGCCGGATCAGCCCGGCGCTGGCGTTGACGCCCAGCAGTTCGGCGAAGGCCCGGCGCACCTCGCCGCGCGGCGCGACCAGGGTGAAGCTGCCGTTGGCATTGGCGGCGGCGAGATGCACCGAATTGCCGCTGCCCGACAGCTTCAGCCGGGCGGCCAGCGACCCCTCGACGACCGGCAGGCCCTGCACCTTGGCGGTGACCCAGTCCTCGATCCGTCCACCCGTCATCCGCAGGTCGAGATCGGTGTGGGGAACATCCCTGGTCGCGTTGAGGACCACCGTCCCCTTGATCGTCCCCCGATCAAGATTGAACGAGATGGGGTTCATCTTCAGGATGCCGTCGGTCAGCTCCAGATCAAGCGAGAACCGGCGCAGCGGCAGGCCCGGGGCGTTGATGGCGTCGGCCTGGAATTTGACGTCGGCGTTCATCGCCCGGATGCGGTCGACCTGCAGGGTGGAGTCGGGCAGCAGTCGTCCACCCGTGGTCGGGGTCGATTTGGTCTCGCCGCCCACCTGGCGCGTGCGCATGCCGAAAAAGGCGCCCAGGTCATCGAAATCGACCCGGCGGCTGCGAAGGTCGGCGGTCAGCATCGGCTTGTCGCCGCTGGTGTCGACACTCAGCTGACCGGCGACATCGCTCTCGCCGATCATCCCCCGGGCGTTGTTCAGGTGCCAGCGGCCCCTGTCCCGCACCAGCCCGCCGCTGATCCGGTAGGGCGGGGTATTGGGCAGCACCACGCCGGTCAGGACATAGAGGTCGTTCATGTCGGCGCCCGACAGGGTGAACCTGGCCCCGAACCGGTTGAGGTCGAAGGGCCGGTCGATCTGGCCATCGGCGCGGATGCGGGTGGCCCCTGCCTGAAGCTGGGCGTTGAAGCGATAGGGCCGGTCCGGCGAGATATCGAGCAGCGGCTCGCCCTCAATGCGGGCGACGAACTTCGCCTGGTTGAGCGAGCCGTCCCCCTTCAGAAGGAAGCGGCCGGCCGTCTCGCCGGTGGTGCTCTCCTCGGTCGACACCACACCTTCGAACACCGCCCGGCGCCGGACGTCGTCGAGCCGAAGGTCGGCGCGGTCGATCAGCAGCCGGCGGATGGCCGGCAGCTTGGCCGACTTGCCCTTGTTGCGGGACCCGAATTCCCAGTTCCCGCGCCCGTCCCTGTCGCGGATCAGATGGATGTTCGCCTGCCGCACCCGCAGGTAGCTCAGCACGGTCCGGCCGCGCAGCTGGTCGAGCAGTTGAAGGCTGGCCTCGACCCTGCCGACGGTCGCCATCTGCTCACCCGGCTTGGCCCCGGCGTCCAGGGCCCAGGACGGTTGTGCGATGCGCAGGTCGTGGATTTCGACTCTTGGATTGAGCGACCAGGGATGCACGTCGAGGTCGCCGGCCAGCACCACGGTGCGCCGCAGCTGGGCTGAAGCCAGGGCGCCGATGGGCCCGCGCAGCCAGTTCCAGTCGAAGATGACGAGGAAGCCGCCGATGGCCAGGACCACCGCCGACAGTCCGATGACCATCCGCCGCGCGACCCTGGGGTCGTGCCGCTCGCGGCGGGCGCCGGCCGCCTCCGGCCGCTCGGGCTCGAAGGCCCGGGTCAGCCGGGCGCGGGCGCGCGCTGTGAGACGCGAAACCGCTCCGTCGTCAGCCTTGTTGGCGTCCTGGCTCAAGCCTGTGTCTCCGAACCCCAAGGGTCGGTAACGTCCGGACTCGGCAGAAAGGTTCCCGGCGCTCCGGGCGCGGCTCAATAGACCAGGCGGAATCCGGTCACGAGTGCGGCCACGGCCAGGAAGGCCACGATGGCGAAGATTTCATACCGTTTGAACAACGGCCCGTTCGGCGAACGCATGGGCTTCTCCCTGTCCCGTTTTGATCCAACGGAGGGAAAGGACCGCAAGCGCCGGGCCAGTTAAGGTTGCTGGCGGATCGGCGGTCTGGCAGGAGTTGGAGATGACTACGCGGCGCTCCGTCCTGGCCGCCGGCCTCGCCCTGACGGCGGGACCGGTCCTGGCTAAACCGGCCGGGGTGCGCCTCTTCGCCGCCGCTTCGCTGCAGACCGCGTTGACGAAAGTCGCCGCCGGCTACCGCGGGCCTGGTGCGCCGCTGCGGACGACCTTCGGCGC
>JAUMCZ010000084.1:0-18112 GCA_032122215.1 Caulobacter sp. | reverse complement strand
GCGTCGACACCGATGACGCCGGCGCTGACGCCCAGCAGCACGGTCTCGATGAACATGCGCCGCGACTCGGCATCCAGACTGGCGGCGGTAAGGGCCGACTGCTGAGCCTGAAGATCACCCGCCATGCTGTTGAACGCCTTGGACAAGACGGCGATATCCTCAGGCTCGTCGCCAAGCTCGACCCGGGCATCCAGGTGGCCGGTCGCCACCTGCCCGGCGGCGCGGACGACCCGGCCGATGGGCACAGCGATGGAGTTGGCCACCGTGATGGCCAGCCAGATGGCGGCGATCAGCACCAGCAGCGCCGTCTCCAGGAACGACAGGGCGAAAGCCGCCTGCACCATGCCGCGTCGCTCTGCGGCGTCGCGGTAGGCGACCAGAGAGGACTCGGTCTCGCGAAGGTGGGCCAGGATGCCGCGGTCGACCGGGCGGACGACATAGAGGTAGGCGTCATCGTAGCCCTTCAGACGGTAGAGGGCCCGGAACAGGTCGGCCGACTCGAAGGGCCGCAGGGAGATGTCACCCTCGTCCGCCGCCTGGAAACTGGCCGCCGGCGGCGCCAGGAAGGGGGGCGGGTCTTCTGTCTCGGCCCGCGCCAGGATGCGGCCCTCGCGGTCGAGCAGGTAAGCGCCGGGGAAGCCGCGATAGGAGGCCTGGGTCGCCATGAAGTGGCCGAAAGCGACCGGCTTGCTGCGCAGGAAGGGGGCGGCCTCATTCAGGTCGCCGGCCATCAGGCCCATGTTGTTGCGAATGTCGGTGCTCTGCTCCTCAACGTAGGAGCGGGCTACAGCGCCGGAGTTCTCGACCACCGAGCGCACCCGCTGGCTGAACCAGTTCTCGACGCCCTGGGTGACCAGAACCCCCGAAAAAAGCGCCACAACCAGGGCCGGGGCCAGGGCGGCCAGGGCGAAGAGGAACAGAAACCGGCGGTGGATGCGGGCGCCGGCGTCACTGCGGCCCTCGTCGATCACCTGGGTCACCCGGCGGCCGATCAGCACGGCAATGCCGAGGATCAGAACGAGGTTTACGCCCAGCACGATCAGCACCGACTGACTGGCCGGCCCGACCAGTTCGCCGCTCAGAGGAGCGCTGGCCAGAAAAGCGCCGACGGCGGTGAGGATGGCGGCAATGGTGAAGGCGACGCCGAGGAACAATCGCGAACCGACAATGCGGCGCCCGACAGCGAGCCACCTCGGCCCGCCTCCCTGATGAACGACCACGGACGCAGCTTCACTCATGACGCTCACCGTACGGCGAGATGTGCCAAAAATTCAACACCTATGTGGCACGAATGCGTCATGTGCGTTTCCCCTGAAAAGGGGGACCTGCGTTATCGCTTGCCGCGGGTCAGTTCGACCCCAAGATCGACGATCTTCTTCCTCAACGTATTGCGGTTGAGGCCGAGAATATCGGCGGCCCGCACCTGATTGCCACGGGTGGCCGCGAGGGTCAGGCGAATGAGCGGTCGTTCGACCTCTTCCAGGATGCGGTCGTAGAGGCCTGGCGGCGGCACGCCGTCGGGCTGGTCGGCGAAATGGCTGGCCAGGTGGCGCTCTATCAGGGCGCCGAGCGTGACGGGACCGTCCTCGCCGACGGCGACGGGAACCTGTTCGGCCAGCTCACGCTCGACGATGCGCGCGCTGATCAGTTCCTCGGCATAGAGGGCGCAGATGCGGCGGATCAGGTTTTCCAGCTCGCGGACGTTGCCGGGCCAGGCGTGGGTCTTGAGGCGCTCGAGGGCGGCCTGGTCGATGGTCTTCGACGGCAGACCTTCACGAGCGGCGCGCAGCAGGAAGCTGCGGGCCAGGTCCGGAATGTCCTCGGTGCGGTCGCGGAGCGGCGGCAGGCGCAGCGGCGCGACGTTGAGGCGGAAGAAAAGGTCCTCGCGGAACAGGCCCTGGCGGATCAGGCCGCGCAGGTCACGATTGGTGGCGGCGATGAGCCGGACATTGGGACGGCGGCCCGTCTTGGGGTTGAGCGCAGGCTCGGCGCCGTCGATGACCCGCAAGAGGCGGCTCTGGGCGTCGAGCGGCATGTCGCCGATCTCGTCCAGGAACAGGGTGCCGCCGTCCGCTTCCACCAGCTTGCCGAGATCGCCCTCGCCGCGCCCGAACAGCTCGGTCTCGACCCGCTCGCGCGGCACGGCGGCCAGGTTGATGACCACAAACTTGCCGTCCCGGCGGCGGCCGAGGTCGTGCAGGGCGCGGGCGACCAGTTCCTTGCCGGAACCACTCTCCCCGGTGATCAGCACCGTCAGGTCGGCGCCGACCAGGCGGGCGATGGTGCGGTAGACGTCCTGCATCGGGGCCGAGCGGCCGATCAGCGGGAGGCGCTCGTCCTTCATCGCCCGGGCCTGGGCCTTGCTGGCCTCGGCGTCCGCCGGCCGCGACAGGGCGCGGCGGGCGGCGGCGGTGACCTCGTCGAGGTCGAAGGGCTTGGAGACGTACTCGAAGGCGCCGCCTTCGGAGGCGTTGACCGCCGTCAGCAGGGTGTTCTGGGCGCTCATCACGATGACCGGAAGCTTGGGCCGGTCCTTCTTGATGCGCGGCAGGACGTTGAAGATGTTCTCGTCGGGCATCACCACGTCGGTGACGACCAGGTCGCCCTCCCCGTCCTGGATCCACTTCATCAGGGTGGTGACGTTGCCGGTGGCCCGCACCTGATAGCCGAGGCGCGTAAAGGCCTGGCTGAGCACCAGACGCACGGAGCTGTCGTCGTCGGCGATCAGGATCTTCTTGTTGGCGGGGTTCATGCGGTCTCCGACGCGACGGGAAGCAAAACGCGAAACACGGTGCGACCGGGCTCCGACTCGAAATCGATCAGGCCGCCATGGCCGTTGACCAGCTTGGCCACCAGCGGCAGGCCAAGGCCCGCGCCGCTGGCCTTTGAGGTGACGAACGGCTGGAACAGGTGGTCGCGTACGCTGGCCGCGATGCCCGTCCCGTTGTCCTGCACGCGGATCTCGATCGGCGCCGCCTTCTGGATGCGGCCATCGGCCCCACGCACCTTCACCCCGGGACGCCAGGCGGTCGAGATGACCAATTCGCCGCGCCCGTCGCGTCGACCATGGGCGGCCTCGGCGGCGTTCTTCACGAGGTTCAGGAATATCTGGATCAGGTGGTCCTCGTCGCCGCTGACCGGCGGCAGGGAGGGGTCGAACTGTTCCTTGATGGTCAGGCCGTCGGCGACGCCGTTGGCGACCAGGGCGCGGACACGGTCCAGCACCTCGTGGATGTTGACGGCGGTCGGCGTCGGAACCGCGTCGTCGCTGAAGGCCTCCATGCGATCGACAAGGCGACGGATACGTTCGGTCTCGTCGACGATCAGCTGGGCCAGGGGCGCGTCTTCGATAGCGGCGCCGGTTTTCAGGAGCTGGGCGGCGCCGCGGATACCGGCCAGCGGGTTCTTGATCTCATGGGCCAGCATCTGACCCAGACCGACGACAGAGCGAAGGCCGGACGGATCGGCGGCCCGTTCGAAACTCATGGCCCCGCCGCGAATATGCAGGGTCAGCAGCACGGAGCCGTCGCCGAGCGGGGTGGCGGCGCCGTCGGCCAGGAAGGGCGGCTGGCCGAACAGGCCGATCCGCACGCCGTGTTCGCGCACCCGGGCATCCTCCTGCAGCGCCCGATCGAGCAGGCGGGTCAGGGGTGAATCTTCGGGCAGCACGGCGCGGAAGTGGCCCTTGGCCAGCAGGGCCAGGCCCTGGCCGAACAAGCCCTCGGCCGCCTCGTTGACCGCCGCCAGGCCGCCGTCGGCGTCGATGACCATAGCCGGATCGGGGCTCATCTCGAAGGCCGCGGCGCGCAGGGTCTCGATCTGCCGGGGGTTCAGGATCGGCTTTCCGGAGGTCGTCATGCCGCCAGCCTCCGCTCGTTCATCCACAGTCTGGTCAGGGCCGCCTCGACTTCGGCGGGGGTTTCAAGGCGGCAGAGCTCCGCGCGAGCAGCGCGGCGGGCCTCGGGGCTCTCCGGAACCGGCGCCGCTTCGATGTAGCTGGCCAGATGCTTGCGGAACATCTTCAGGCCGAGACGCTCGCCGTAGAAGGACAGCGCGTCACGGAAGTGGCCCAGGGCGATGGCCAGGCGGGTTTCCATGTCCGGATCGGGCAGGACACGCCCTTCGAGGCCAGCATCGATCTGGGCGGCGATCCACGGGCGGCCATAGGCCCCGCGGCCGATCATGATCCCGTCCGCTCCGCTCGCCTGAAGGGCGGCGCGGGCGGAGTTCAGATCGACGATGTCGCCGTTGACGATCAACGGCACGGAGATTTCGCGCTTCACATCGGCGATGGCCGACCAGTCGGCCACGCCCTTGTAGAACTGGCTGCGGGTGCGGCCATGCACGGTGATGGCCCGGGCCCCGACGGCCTGGGCGCGGGCGGCGAACTCCGGGGCGTTGCGGCTGGCGTCATCCCAGCCCAGGCGCATCTTCACGGTAACCGGGACATCCACGGCGTCGACGGCGGCGGCGACCAGGCTTGTCGCCAGGTCCAGGTCGCGCATCAGGGCAGAACCGGACTGGACGCCGGTCACTTCCTTGGCCGGACAGCCGAAGTTGAGATCGATGATCTCGGCGCCGGCGGCGGCAGCCATCTTCGCCCCGGCCGCCATCATCGCCGGATCGCGGCCGACCAGCTGGACGACCATCAGCGGCAGGCCCTCACCGACGGCCGCGCGGCGCACGACGTCGGGGCGGCCCCGCGCGAGCTCCACGCAGGCGACCATTTCGGTGGCGACATAGGCCGCGCCCAAACGCGCGGCGGCGCGGCGGAACGGCAGGTCCGAGACACCCGTCATGGGCGCCAGCCAGACCCGGCTCTCTACCACTCTATCCCCGACTGTGAGCTTGTTGCTCATTTCTTGTACAACCCCATCGCCGCCTTTTTAGGCATATTGTGCGCCGCAGTAAAGCGCGGCGTTCAGGTCAGTTTGCCGCGCCGCCGTTCGCCCCGGCCTGGGCATAGGCCGCCGACAGCCTGCGATACGCCTTCGAGCCGAACGCCAGAGCCGTCACCAGGACGCCGACCAGGCCCGCCAGGGAGAAGACCAAGGCGATGCCCCGGTCCGGCCCGCGACCAAACCAGTCGCCGAGGGCCGCCGCTCCGGCTCCGTTGGTCATGAAGGGGATGACGACGAACTGGGTGAGTGGGCCGATCAGGAAGGCGGTCAGGGGCGAGGCGGCCTGTTCGACCGACTGGGCGAAGCCGAAGACCCGCCCCTGGCGCTCGAACGGCACGACCCTCTGCAGGGTCGTCTGCTCGGCGGCCTCGGCGTAGGGGCCGAGGAAGAGCCAGATGAAGCAGCCGACCGTCAGCAGGATGATGGAGGCCTGGAGGGTGAAAACGGCGCTGACCATCCAGATGATCAGGTTGACCAGCAGCAAGGTGCGAAGGGGGTTCTTCCCCAGGCCTGTCCGGGAGATCAGGAAGCCGCTGAGAATGAAGGCGCAGGAGACGACCGCCCACAGAAGGCCCCAGGTCTGGACGTTGACCAGCGACAGGCCATAGGCGTCGAGGAGCGCCATGTAGATGCCGGCCAGGAAATTGTTGAAGCTGGCGAAGAAGATCAGGGCGAACAGGCCGGGCACGGCGGCGATGACGGCGATGGTGCCGCGGATGTCGACCTTGCGCTTTTCGGGCGCGGCGCCGGGGACGGCTTCCGGGCGGGGCTCATCGAATTGAAGCAACAACAGATGAACAAAGACCAGCCCACTGAAGGCCAGGGCGAAGGCCATTGTGTAGACAATCCCACCCCAGGCGACGAGGAATCCGCTGATCGCCGAGGTCGTCAGAAAGCCGATGCCGGTGACCATGCCCACAAGGCCGTTGGCCTTGTCTCGCCGGTCCGCCGGAACGAGAGCGGTGACCAGGGTCGGCAGGGCGATGCTCCGGATGTTTCCGGCGATGACGCCCATCATCACGAGCACGATGAAGAACCACAGCTGAGGCGAGGCGACATCCGTCAGGGCGGCCTGCGGCGACAGGCCGTAGGCGATGAAGGATGCGCCGAAGAGCAGGAAGGAAGCGACCGTGGAACCCAGCATGACCAGCTTCTTGCGGTGATGGTCGACCAGGCTGCCGAACCAGAAGCCGAGCCCGCCTGTCAGCACCAGATAGATGCCGCCGATCATCCCGGTGGCGAAGACCGAGCGGGTTTCCAGGTAGACCCAGAAGGTCAGGGCGAACCAGACCGTGTAGTTGGTGATGTTGGCCACCAGGTTGTTGGCCAGCAGCAGGTGGAACACCTTCATCGATCCAAACCCTGTTTCCTCTTTGCGGGCCATGCCTCTATGACACGCCCATGAGTTTTACCGCCATCATCGTCGCCGCCGGCAGCGGAACCCGGGCCGGCCCCGGAGCCGCCAAGCAGTGGCGCAGCCTGGCCGGCAAGCCGGTGCTGCGCTGGTCGGTCGAGAGCCTTCTCGCCGCCGGCGCGGCCGATCTCGTGGTCGTCGTGGCCGAGAACGCCCGGGAGACCGCGACCGAAGTGCTGGCCGGGCTGACCGGCTGGAAACTGGCGACCGGCGGCGCGACCCGGGCCCTGTCGGTGCAGGCAGGCCTCATGGCCCTCGCCGCCGAAGCCGATATGCCGGTCCTCGTCCACGACGCCGCCCGCCCGCTGGTCAACCAGACCCACGTTCGCGACCTCCTCGCCGCCCTGCAGTACGCCGACGCCGCCCTCCCTGCCCTGCCTGTCGCCGACACCCTGCGCCGGGCTCTGGACGGTCGGACGGAAACCGTGTCCCGCGACGGCCTGTATCGCGCCCAGACGCCGCAGGCGGCCCGCGCCGGGCGCCTGGCGCAGGCCTATGCGAACTGGGCCGGCCCCGATGAGCCGACAGACGACGCCGCCGTGGTTGAGGCCGATGGTGGACGGATCGTGCTGACCGCCGGCGACCCGGCCCTGATGAAACTGACCTATCCGGAGGACTTCCAGATGGCCGAACTGCTGGCCGGCGCACAGCGGGTGACCCGCATCGGCCAGGGCTTCGACGCCCACCGCTGGGGGCCCGGCGAGGCGGTGTGGCTGTGCGGGGTTCGCATCGACCATGACCAGACCTTGATCGGCCACTCCGACGCCGACGCGGGCCTGCATGCCCTGACCGACGCCATCCTCGGCGCCATCGGCGAAGGCGACATCGGCGACCACTTCCCGCCGACCGATCCGCAGTGGAAGGGGGCCGCCTCGGACCTGTTCCTGAAGCATGCCGCCGACATGGTCACCGCCCGGGGCGGGCGGATCCTAAACGTCGACGTGACGCTCATCTGCGAGCGGCCGAAGATCAAGCCGCACCGGGCGGCCATGCGGGAACGCCTGGCCGAACTTCTGCAACTCCCCCTCGACCGGGTCAGCGTCAAGGCGACGACGACCGAGGGGATGGGCTTTACCGGCCGGCAGGAGGGGCTGGCGGCGCAGGCGGTGGCGCTGGTTGAGACGCCCGCCTAGTTTCGGCCTCTGCCTGCCAGGTCCAGCGGCGCTTCTGCAGGCTGCCGACCATGGCCCCGATCAGGTTGGTGTAGTCATCGGTCCAGGGCCGCACCTTGGCCGGCGGCGGCGGCAGCCACTGCGGCTGGGCGGCATAGGCGGCGAGCACGGCCGGGTCCTTGGCGACCAGCATCACGTCTTCCGAGGATTCCCAGTAGCTGGGCATGCCCTCGGCGGCGCTGTGGCCCTGGAACAGGGCGTGGCCGCCGGCGGCGTTGACCACCGAGGCGGCCGGGAAGATCAGCTCCAGGTGCCGGTTCGAGAGGTGGAGGATGACGACGCCATCCGGCTTCACCCGCGCCAGATAGCCCTTCATGGCCTCGACGGTCAGCAGGTGGGCGGGGATGGCGTCGGAGGAGAAGGCGTCGATCAGCAGGATGTCGTACTTGCCGGCCGGTTCCTTCTCGAGCGTCAGGCGGGCGTCGCCGACCACATAGTCGACCGGGCCCTTGGCGCACTCGGTGGTGTAGCTGAAAATCGCTGGATCGCTGGAGGTCTTCACCACCTGCGGATCGATCTCGAAGAAGGTCATCCTGTCGGCGGCGCGCACATAGGCGGCGACCGCGCCGGCGCCCAGGCCGACCGCGCCGACGGTGACGGCGGGTTTGGTCTTCTGGACCTGGTTGAACACCTGACCGATAGGGGTTTCTGGGGCGTAGTAGACCAGCGGCCGGCACTTGTAGCGCGGGTCGAGGGCCTGGGCGCCGTGCAGGGTGGTGCCGTGCGAGAAGACCCGCACCTTGCCGCCGAGGCCGGGGACATCGGCCATGGCGAAGTGGACGACGCCGAAGAAGCTGCGCCGGCTCTGGTAGTAGTCGGTGTGGGGGTCAATCGTGTAGGCCGAGTAGGCCAGCAGACTGACGGCGGCGAAGAACAGCAGGGCCCTCTCGCGCACCGCCACGGCGCAGACGGCGATGGCCACGACCCCGGTTGCGCCCAGCACCCGGACGGTGACCTCAGGGGCGATCGCGGCGGCCGTGAACTGACCGGACAGGGCCAGCAGGGCGAGGTCGAAGCCGATGGCCGCCAGGGCCAGCGCAACCCATTCGCCCGTTGTCGGGGCGACGGCCAGTTCCGGTCGCAGCCGGAAGAGGATGACAGCGCCGCCCACGGCGAGCGCGCTGAGGGCGACCAGAACGAGGATCATGTCGATCAGGGCCAGACCCTGGATCGGCCGCAGGCCCGGCGTGAAGGCGGCGATGACGGCAAGGGCGAAGGTGGCCCCGGCGATGCCGAGGGCGCCCCATTCCAGCCGCCGCGGCGACTCGCCGTTGCGGCGGCGGACCATGGCCATGATCAGCAGGGTTGCGACCAGGATCAGGCCGGGAACCGCGAGGGTCTTGAGCACCGTCAGGGCGGAGAAGGCGTTCTCCGGCTTGTTCAGGTGGCCCCAGAAGCCGGTCGTGACCGAGTTGAGCGCCAGGACGAAGCCCAGCACTGCGACCACGCAGAGGATCAGTTCGCGCCGGCTCGGCATCAGGGCGCCGAACGGACGGGCCAGGGCGCAAAAGCACAGGACGATGATGTATTCGGCCACCGTCTCGAAGACGAGCGGGGCGACGAAGGCGTTGAACGCCCCGCCCACGACGCCGCCGATCGACATGCAGAGGTAGAAGTCGGTCAGACGGGCCGGATCGGGCCGCCGCGCCACCAGCGCCTGGTGACAGACGAGGGCGCAGAGGAAGAAGGTGACCAGGTGGATGCCCAGCGTGAACAGGACGTTCGGCGAGCCGAACGGCATGGTGGCGACGGTCACGATCAGCGCCGTCGACATCAGCACCAGGGCCAGCCTGGGCGGGATCATCGGCCGGCTCTGGAAGGCGATGATGAAGGTCAGGAGATAGAGCGATAGCGGCAGCACCCAGAGGAAGGGCGCGCTCGCGACGTCGGTGGTCAGGTGGGCCGTGACGCCGAGCATCAGGCTGGACGGCAGGGCGGCGAGCGCGATCCAGGTCAGCCGCTGTTTCCATGAGACCGGAGCCGCCTGGGCCGGAGTCCGCTCCGCCAGGGTGGGCAGCGGGGCGGTGTCGTGGCGACGGATGTTGAGCGCCAGGACGATCATCACCCCGACAAAGCCGACATAGAGGCCGCTCCAGCCATAGCGTTGGTCGTGCAGGAGGAGCGCCGGCTCCATGATCACCGGATAGGCCAGCAGGGCCAGCAGGCTGCCGAGGTTGCTGGCGGCGTAGAGGGCCCAGGGCTCCGGGCCCCCTTCCCAGCCGTGGACCTTGGCATGCCAGGCCTGGACCAGCGGAGCGGTCGCCGACAGGGCCGCGAACGGGGCGCCGATGGAAATGGCCAGGACGCCCAGCAGCCAGAGGGCCGGCGGTGTCGCGCCCGGCTCGCCGAGCAGGTCGGTGATGCGCAGGGGCAGAAGCGTGGCGGCGGCGATCATGACGCCCAGGTGGATCAGCACCTGGGTGCGCGCCCGGGGGATCTTCTGCAGGAAGTGGGCGTAGCCGTAGCCGACCAGCAGCGCCCCCTGGAAGAAGGCCATCGAGGTGTTCCAGACCTGCGGCGAGCCGCCCAGCTGTGGCAGCACCAGTTTGGCGACCATCGGCTGGACCATGAACACCATCGAGGCGCCGCAGAAGACGGCCAGGATGTAGATCCAGGGCAGCTTCTCGTGGGCGACCGGATCGGTGGTCTCGGCAGGAAGAGGAACGGCGTCAGTCATGGATTTTCCGAATCGTCTTGAACAGCCAGCCGGGCGATGTTGGGCTGTCCCAGCCATTTGACCAGCCCGGAGCGCACGCCCTCATGTTTCCCCTGGAAATCCAGACTCTGGCGCGACTCCTGTTGGAAGAGTGTCGCGACCAGCGTTTGCGGATCGTTACCGCCGAAAGCTGCACGGGCGGACTGGTGTCTGGCGCCCTGTGCACCATTCCCGGGGCGTCTGACGTGCTGGAGCGGGGGTTCGTGACCTACAGCAACCGCGCCAAGCAGGAGATGCTGGGTGTCCCCGGGGACCTTCTGGCGGACGTCGGAGCGGTGTCGGAACCGGTGGCGCGAATGATGGCCGAGGGCGCGCTGGAAAACAGCAACGCCCACATCTCGGTGGCGATCACCGGGGTCGCCGGCCCTGGCGGCGGCACGGCGATGAAGCCGGTCGGTCTGGTCCACTTCGCCACGGCGCGCAGCAACAAGGGCATCCGGCATGCGGTCGAACAGTTCGACGGGCCGGACCGGATAGACATCCAGATCGCGGCGGTGATTCAGGCGCTGACGATGCTGCGCGAGGCCATCTAGAGGGACCGGGCGCAAAGGAGCGCACCGGTCCAACTCGATTGGACATTCAAGCCGGCGGGGCCGGCCGGTGTCTGACTACCGCTGCTTGATCGCCGCCCGGCCCAGGTAGATCGCCTGGTCGTCCAGCTCTTCCTCGATGCGCAGCAGCTGGTTGTACTTCGCCGTCCGGTCCGAGCGCGCCAGGCCGCCGGTCTTGATCTGACCGCAGTTGGTGGCCACGGCCAGGTCGGCGATGGTGTTGTCCTCGGTCTCGCCCGAGCGGTGGCTCATCACGGCGGTGTAGCCGGCGCGGTGGGCCATATCGACGGCGTCGAGGGTTTCGGACAGGGTGCCGATCTGGTTGACCTTGACCAGGATGGAGTTGCCGAGGCCCTTCTCCAGGCCCATGGCGAGGCGCTTCGGGTTGGTGACGAACAGGTCGTCGCCGACCAGCTGGACCTTCTTGCCCAGCGCGTCGGTGAGCAGCTTCCAGCCTTCGAAGTCGTCCTCGGCGCAGCCGTCCTCGATGGTGACGATCGGGTAGTTGGTCGCCAGGCGCTCGAGGTAGCCGACCATGCCGGCCGGGTCGAAGGTCTTGCCCTCCCCTTCCAGCACGTAAGCGCCGTTCTTGAAGAACTCGGTGGAGGCGACGTCGAGGCCGAGCACGAAGTCGTCGCCGGCCTTGTAGCCGGCGGTGTCGGCGGCCCGCATGATGAAGTCGAGCATCTCGTCGGCGGTGCCGATGTTGGGGGCGAAGCCGCCCTCGTCGCCGACGTTGGTGTTGTGGCCGGCCTTCTTCAGCCCGGCTTTCAGGGCGTGATAGATTTCGGCGCCCATGCGCAGGCCTTCGCGGAAGCTGGCCGCGCCGGTCGGCAGGATCATGAACTCCTGGATGTCGACCGGATTGTCGGCGTGCATGCCGCCGTTGATGATGTTCATCATCGGCACCGGCAGGACGCGGGCGCTGACGCCGCCGACGTACTTGTAGAGCGGCAGGTCGGCGCTGACGGCGGCCGCCTTGGCCGTGGCGAGGGAGACGCCGAGGATGGCGTTGGCGCCGAGGCGGGCCTTGTTGGGCGTGCCGTCGAGGTTGATCAGCAGGGTGTCGATGCGGCGCTGGTCGCCGGCTTCCATGCCCGACAGGGCGTCGAAGATCTCGCCGTTGACGGCGTCGACCGCCTTCTCCACGCCCTTGCCGCCGTAGCGCGCCTTGTCGCCGTCGCGCAGCTCGACCGCCTCATGGGCGCCGGTCGAGGCGCCGGAGGGCACCGCGGCGCGGCCGAAGGAGCCGTCTTCCAGGACCACATCGACTTCGACCGTCGGGTTGCCCCGGCTGTCGAGGATTTCGCGAGCGATGATGTCGATGATTTCGGCCATTGGGGGTCCCTTTGCGCGGTTGGCGGGTGCTTAGCCGCCGGGGCGCCCAAGGGCAAGGTTTGGCGGCGCTTGACTGACCCTGCGGCGGGTGGCTTGCCTGCTCCCAACAAGGAGACACCCATGCTGCTGGTCGAGAAGAAGGACGGCATCGCCGTCGTCACCCTGAACCGCCCCGAAGCGATGAATGCGCTGAGCAAGGCGCTGCGGTCGGAGCTGTACAAGGCGATGGTCGATATCGACGGCGATCCCGACGTCTCGGTGGTGGTGCTGACCGGCGCCGGCACACGGGCCTTCACGGCCGGGCTGGACCTCAAGGAGCTGGGATCGGACGCGAAGGCCATGGGTGCTGCCAATGCCGAGGGGGCCGACGAGAACCCGGTCAAGGCGATCGAGCTCTGCACCAAGCCGGTGATCGGGGCGATCAACGGGGTGGCGATCACTGGCGGCTTTGAGGTGGCGCTGGCCTGTGACGTGCTGATCGCCTCGGAGAACGCCCGGTTCGCCGACACTCACGCCCGGGTCGGGATCATGCCGGGCTGGGGCCTGTCGCAGAAGCTGTCGCGGCTGATCGGCGTCTATCGGGCCAAGGAACTGAGCCTGACGGGAAATTTCCTCGACGCGAAGACGGCCGCCGACTGGGGACTGGTCAATCGCGTGGTGCCGGCCGATGAGTTGATGCCGGCGGCGATGAAGCTGGCGGCGGACATGGCGACCATCCCGGTCGAGACCCTGAGCTTCTACAAGCGGCTGATCGACGACGGCTTTGGCCGCAGCTTCGAGGACGCCATGGCGCTGGAGCACAAGCGGTCCAGCAAGCACAACCGGAAGGTCACGCCGGAATCGGTCGAGGAGCGCCGGGCGGGGATTCAGGCGCGAGGGCGGGGACAGTAGGAAGACCGCTGACCGCGTTTCGCTCTCCGCCCACGACGTGGGCGGAGGACGGTTCGGAGCGTCAGCGACGGACCAGGAGGCGGGACCGCCGCCTGCAAGTCTAGCCCTGACAGGGCGGCGGACCCCCTCGGTGTGGCTCGCTTGCAGCGCTCGCCACAGCCACTCCCCCATTCTTCAAATGGGGGAGAGCGAAGCGCCAACAACGCGAAACGCCGCCTGCGCGATGCGCGGGCGGCGTCAGGCGACTTCAGACGAAGTGAAAGAGCTAGTCTTCCTTCGGCGTCATGATCTGACGACCGTTATACATGCCGGTCTTCAGGTCGACGTGGTGCGGACGGCGCATCTCGCCGGTGTCCTTGTCCTCGACGAAGGAGTTGGCGCCCAGGGCGTGGTGCGAACGACGCATGTTGCGCTTGGAGGGCGAGGTTTTGCGTTTAGGAACGGCCATCGGACTATCTTTGCTCGCTGAGCATGAAACGGGTACGGCGGCCGGTGGGGCCGCCGCGTGAGCGGGGGTGTATGCCCCAACAGGACCGGCGATGCAACCCCGCCGCCAACACCCCCGTCCTGTGGGGCTCAAGCCCGCGGCAGAGCAGCCTCCCCCACCCATTCCCGTACAACCGATTCGCCTGAGAGGAGGCGCACCAGAGGCCGGCGCGCGCCGCCGCGCCGGATGTAGCCGACCTGGAGGGTGGGATCGGAGCCGACCGCGCCCAGAGCGATCTCCGCCTCCGGGAAGACCACAAGGGTGCAATGGCCGGCAAAGACCAGCACACAGCCGGTCCGGTCATCGACCATCCGCGACCAGGCCTTGATCTGTGCAAAGTAGGGCTCGGCCCGCCAGGCGTCCGGCCGGGCCGGATCGACGTCGATGCAGAGATGGCCGCGATCGCGCTCGTCACGGATCAGGAAGCCGGCGACGTCCGGCCGCCAGGCCTCGCCCAGCGCCTCGATGGCCAGCCAGCCACAGGTGAAGGTGCGACAGGGTGCCGGGCGGTCGGGATAGATGCCGCAGCCCCCGCAGAGGTGGCTGCAGGGCGTGCCGGCCGGCTTGGCCAGTTCTGGGATGTCGAGGACGGTGCAGCAGAGGGTGCAGGGGCCGCAGGACTTCATGGCCCCTGCCCGTGCCTAGACCAGCCGGCTCTGGGTCTTCGCCGCGGCGATGAAGCTGGCGAACAGCGGGTGCGGCGCGAAGGGGCGGCTCTTCAGTTCGGGGTGGAACTGCACGCCGATGAACCAGGGATGGTCCAGCCGCTCGACGATCTCCGGCAGCACGCCATCGGGCGAGGCGCCGGTCATCTTCAGGCCCGCGCCCTCGAAGGCCTCGCGGTAGTTGATGTTGACCTCGTAGCGGTGGCGGTGGCGCTCGCTGATGCTGGCGGAGCCATAGATCTCCGCCACCTTCGAGCCCGGCGTCAGGGCCGCCTCATAGGCGCCCAGGCGCATGGTGCCGCCGAGATCGTCGCCTTCCTTGCGCTGAACCCGCTGGTTGCCCTGGGTCCATTCGGTCATCAGGCCGACCGCCGGTTCTTCCGTCGGGCCGAACTCGGTGGAACTGGCGTTCGACACGCCGGCGCAGTTTCGCAGCGCCTCGATGACGGCCATCTGCATGCCGAAGCAGATGCCGAAATAGGGGACGTTGCGCTCGCGGGCGAACTCGGCGGCGAGGATCTTGCCCTCCGCCCCCCGCTCGCCGAAGCCGCCGGGCACCAGGATGCCGTGCACCCCCTCAAGACGCGAGGCGGCGGCGCCGTCCTCGTTCTCGAAGGTCTCGCTCTCGACCCAGTCCAGCTTGACCTTGACCCGGTTGGCGAGGCCGCCATGGGCGAGGGCTTCGATGAGGCTTTTGTAGGCGTCTTTCAGCACGGTGTACTTGCCGACCACGGCGATGGTCACTTCGCCGTCCGGATTGACCGTGACCTCGTTGATGGCCTCCCAGCGCGACAGGTCGGGCTTGGGCGCGTCGCTGAGGCCGAAGACGTCCAGCACCTCGGCGTCGAGGCCCTCGCGGTGATAGTCGAGCGGCACCGCATAGATGCTGGCGCTGTCCATGGCGGTGACCACGGCGCTGGCCCGGACGTTACAGAACAGGCCGATCTTGCGCTTTTCTTCCGGCGGAATCGGCTGTTCGCAGCGGCATAGCAGGATGTCGGGCTGGATGCCGATCGAGCGCAGTTCCTTGACCGAGTGCTGGGTCGGCTTGGTCTTCATCTCGCCGGCCGTCTTGATGTACGGCAGCAGCGTGAGGTGCACGAAACAGCTCTGGCCACGCGGCAGCTCCTGGCCGAGCTGGCGGATAGCCTCGAAGAAGGGCAGGCCTTCGATGTCGCCGACCGTGCCGCCGATCTCGACCAGGATGAAGTCGGCCTCGTCGCCGTTTTCATCGATGGCAGGAGACAGGACGAACTCCTTGATCTCGTTGGTGACGTGCGGAATCACCTGGACCGTCGCGCCGAGATAGTCGCCGCGACGTTCCTTCTCGATGATGGTCTTGTAGATCTGGCCGGTGGTGATGTTGTCGGCGCGCCTGGCGCTGACCCCGGTGAACCGCTCGTAGTGGCCCAGATCCAGGTCGGTCTCGGCCCCGTCGTCGGTCACGAAGACCTCGCCGTGCTGATAGGGACTCATCGTCCCCGGATCGACATTGAGATAGGGGTCGAGCTTGCGCAGACGAACCTTGTAGCCGCGTGCCTGCAGCAACGCGCCGAGGGCGGCGGACGCCAGACCTTTTCCGAGGGAAGAGACCACGCCGCCGGTGATGAAAATGTACCGGGCCATGGGAGGTCAGCTATAGGCGAGATTCGCGGAGCGCGCGCCCCGCGACGCCTCAAAACTGTTGATGACTTCTATTTCTTTTCCGGCGGGGTGGTCGGCGCCGGGCCCGAAAGCAGCGGGTCGGCGGCCGGCTGGGCCGGGACGCTGATGCTGGGCGCCAAGGAGTCAGAGGCCGGAGCGGTCTGAGGCTGCGGGTTCAGCAGATCGGCCGGGGCCGTCTTGATGCTGTTGGGATCGATCCGCAGGTTCGTGCCCGGGACCGGCTCGCGGTTGGCGGCGGCGATCAGCGTCAGGGTGATCGAGATGACCAGGAAGATACCGAACAGGATCCAGGTGATCCGCGTCAGCAGGTCGCCGGTGCCCCGGGCGCTCATGAAGTTCGAGGGCCCGCCGCCCATACCCAGAGCGCCGCCTTCCGACTTCTGCATGAGGACCGCGATGGTCAGCAGAATGGCGACGACGATGTTGATGCAGAGCAGGGCGATGGTCAGGAAGTCTGTCACGGTGGTCTCTGGTCGGGGCGGACCGACACGGGCCCGCGAAATGAAGTTGGCCCCTCTAGCACCACGCAGCCGGGCACGCCATAGCTGGGGTCTGCCGAGTTGGAGTGCAACGTCCGTGATTCTGGAGACCCAGCGCCTGACCCTGTCGCCGCTGGCCGAGGCGGACGCGCCGCTGGTGCACCCGATCATGGCGGATCCGGACGTCATGGCCCACTGGGACGTCGCCGAGATCGACGACCCTGACGTCGTCAACGCGGTTCTGGCCAGCCAGATGGCGGCCATGGGCGAGGAGCGCGCCTTCTACTGGGCGATGCGGCTGACCAGCGATGGGACCTTCCTGGGCCTTTGCGACCTGTCCGACATCGACTGGCGCCATCACCGGGCCGAGGTCGGCTTCATCCTGGGAAAGGACAGCTGGGGCCAGGGCTATGCCTATGAGGCCATGCAGGCGGTGATGAATTTCGCCGTCACCCAGGGCATGCAGCGGCTGTGGGCCAGGACGCATGTGGGGAACGAGTCGTCGGAGAAGCTGCTGACCAAGCTCGGTTTCGAGCAGGAAGGGTATCTGCGGGGGCACGTGGATCGCGGTGGCGAGCGCCGCGATGTCAGGCTTTGGGGGATACTTCTCTAGCGGTTGATATGTCGCGCTATCTCCCCGCCGCCACTTTGCTATTGTACTCGCTTGTGTGACGAATCTGGAGCGCCTCGGGGGGCGCATCCGACAAGGGTGACAGGTTGACGGTTCAGGCCCGGATTTTGATCGTGGCGCGCGACGACGCGCTGGCCGGTCCGTTGGCCGAGGGGCTGGACCGTCTTGGCTGGCGCACCATCACGGCGCGTGGGCCCTACGCCGCCCTCGCCGCCCTGGGTGACCTTCAGATTGAGGCGGCCATCGTCGATACCGCCAGCGGCGGCGCCGACGCCCTGACCCTGGCCAGGCGCCTGAAAGCGGCCTGCGCTCCACGCCGTCTGCCGGTCATCGCCATCGGGGATCCGGACCCGCAGCTGGACAGCTTCGCCTTTGACCTGACCCTGGCCCCTCCCCTGCACCCGGCCCAGGCCGTGCTGCGGCTGGAGAGCCTGGTCCGCATGGCCATCGCTGAAGAGGAATTCGAGCTGCGGCTCGAGACTTTCGCCGACAAGGGTCGCCGCCTGGAGCTGCCCGAGCAGTCGCCGGGTCCCTATCGGGTGCTGGCGGTCGGTGAACCGGCCCCTCAGTTCCTGGCGCTGAGCAATGCGCTCTCTCGCGGCGGGGCCGATGTGGTCGGGGCCTTCACGGCTTTCACCGCCTTCGACTACCTGCATGAGCGGGCCTTCGATTCGGTCGTGCTGTGGGCTGGCGACAACCAGTCGGAGGCGCTGTCGATCGCCGCCGGCATGCGCCGCAACACCCGGCTCTACCACATCCCGGCGTTGCTCTATCTGGCCGCTGATTCGTACGTCACCACCTCCGAGGCCTTCCATCGTGGGGTTTCTGACGTCGCTTCGCCGGAGACGCCGGAGACGGAGACCGCCAAGCGGGTCATTGAACTGGCCCGCAGCTACCGCCGCCAGACCGCCATCCGGCGGGCGCTGGAGAAGGCGCGCTCTTCCGGCCTGATGGACGCCGCCACCGGCCTGTTCACGCGGGACCTGTTCGCCGCCCATCTGGTGCGGCTGACCCAGGCCGCCCGGACCCGCAACCGGCCGATGAGCGTCTGCGTCCTGCGGCTCAGCGAGCGGGCTGAGGTCAGCAGCGCCCGCGCCGGCGGCTGGCTGGACCGCGCGATCCCGCAGATCGGCTCGATGATCGGCCGACTGGTCCGCGCCGAGGACACCGCCGCCCGCCTGGGCCCGGAAGTCTTTGCGCTG
>JAUMCZ010000083.1:0-15546 GCA_032122215.1 Caulobacter sp. | reverse complement strand
TCACGCCGCCGCCGGTGTCGGAGATGTACCAATAGCCGTCATGCGACTCGCCGCTCGGCATCCGCATGCCGACGGTTTCCGGGATGAAGACGATCGAGCGCTTGGGAGCGATCCGGGGATCGCTCGCAGCGGTGCGCATGGCCACGACAGGGCAGCCCAGAGAGTCGCGGGCGCCCGCGCCGCCGCCGCCCGAGTGGTACAGCGTCACGCGCATGTTCCAGTCAGCGTCGCCGGGAACGGTTTTGGACTCAGCCGCGTTGTTCGGGGGCAAGATGGCGTCGTCCGGAATGGGCGACATGGTCCCACGGAGTCCGGCCTTCGAGGCCGGCGCTTCAGTGGTGATCTGCGCGATAAGATCCCCGATGGGATCGCCGTTTGCGCTGCCCGGAATCCCATCGAGGGTCCGGGCGGACGAAGAACTTGCAACCAGCATAAATGCCAGTGCGGCGAGGCATGTTGAGGTACGCTTCAACAGCGGTCCCCCCTTTGTTTCTCGACGACAGGTGGGCGCTTGTTAACGACCGGAAGCCGGAAAGGCAACCCTCAGGGCTGCCGCAGGGAGAAAAACCATGAGTATCACTGTGTTCGGCGACAGCATCAGTGGCAATTGTCTCAAGGTAAAATGGACCGCTGACCGAATCGGTACGCCGTATCGCTGGGTCGAAACGGACATCCTCAGGGGCCAAAGTCGCACTGCTGATTTCCTCGCGCGCAACCCCGCCGGTCAGGTTCCTCTGGTTGTCCTCGAGGACGGTCGGGCTTTAGCGCAAAGCAACGCGATTATACTTCACATTGCTGAAGGCTCCGACCTGATCCCAAAGGACTCGTACGAGCGCGCCAAGATGTTCGAGTGGCTGTTCTGGGAGCAGTACAGTCATGAGCCCTACGTCGCCGTCGCCCGCTTCCAGATGGCCTATCTGGGCAAGCCGGCGTCCGACCTCGACCCCAAGCTTGTGGAGCGCGGCAAGGCGGCCCTGGCTCGCCTGGAGATGGCTCTGGAGGGTTCACCCTTCCTCGTCGGCCACGACCTGACCCTCGCCGACATCGCCCTCGTCGCCTACACCCGCGTCGCCCACGAAGGCGGCTTCGACCTTGGCGACTATCCGGCGACGAAGGCCTGGGTCGGCCGGGTGGAATCGGCGCTCGGCATCTAGGGGCCAGGTTGCCCGCGTTCAGCGGGTTAACTGTCCCCACCGCAACGAAGTCCCGTGCTGACCACCCATCTGGGCGCCGGCTATAACGGTCCGCCGCCATTTTCAGGCCGGTGCTTACGCTTTAGGGTTCATCCCCCATACGGAGTCTTCCCTTGCGTTACCGTCCCCTGATCGCCCTCGCCGCCGCCGCCGTTCTGGGCGGCCTCGTTGTCACCCAGGCCCTCGCCTGGGGCGCCAGCGGCCATCGCATGATCGGCCAGCTGGCCGTCGAAACCCTGCCCGCCGAAATTCCAGCCTTCCTGCGCGGCAAGAAGGCCGTCGCCGCCATGGGCGAACTGGCCCGCGAGCCTGACCGCTGGAAAGGCGCCGGAAAACTGCATGACACCGACCGGGAAGGGGCCCACTTCGTCGACATCGACGACCAGGGACTGGTCTTCGGCGTCATGCCGCTGGCGGACCTGAAATCGACCCGCGCCGAGTACGAAAAGGCCCTCCAGGAAAAGGGACTCGATGGCTGGAAGGCCGGCTGGCTGCAGTATTCGATCATCGACGGCTACCAGCAGCTGACACAGGATTTCCGCTACTGGCGCGTCCTGACCGCCATGGAAAAGCGCGCCAAGGGTCCCCAGAAGGCCTGGTACAAGGCTGACCGCCTGCGCCGCGAACAGCTGATCCTGCGCGACCTGGGCGAGTTCGCCCACTACGTCGGCGACGGCTCGCAGCCGCTGCATACCTCGATCCACTACAATGGCTGGGGCGATTTCCCCAATCCCAAGGGCTACAGCAACGACCGCCTGCACGGCCCGTTCGAGGGCGAGTTCGTGGCGCGGGCCGTCACCCTGGCCGGCGCCCGCGCCGCCCTGCCGGCCCCGCGCGACTGCGCCTGCACCATCGAACAGCGCACAGCGGCCTACCTCAGCAAGACCAACACCGGGACCGAGCCCCTCTATGTCCTCTGGGGCGAGAACGCCTTCAAGACCAACGATCCCAAGGCCGTCGCCTTCGCCACGGGCCTGATCGGCGCCGGCGCCGGCGAACTGCGCGACATGGTGGTCATGTCCTGGCGCGAGAGCGCCACCGGCAAGGTCGGCTGGCCAGCCGTCGCCGTCGAGGACGTCGTCGCCGGCAAGACCGATCCCTGGGTGTCGCTGCTGGGCAAGGACTGATGCTGGAGTTTGGCCTCCGCGACCCGGAGAAGGCCTATCGCCTTCGTCCCGCCGCCTTCGGCGTCTGCGAGCGGGACGGCAGAATCGCCTGCGTCCACGTCACCCGTCCCGACGACCGCAGCTATCACGACCTTCCCGGTGGCGCCGTCGACGGGATGGAAAACGAGGCCGAAGCCCTGATCCGCGAGTTCGGCGAGGAAACCGGCCTCATCGTCGAGCCCGGGGCCATGATCATCCGCGCCACCCAGATGTTCCTCAAGAGCGACGGCGAGCCGGTCGAGAACGAGGGCGGCGTCTACCATGCCCACCTGACCGGCGAGGACGCGTCCCTCAAGGTCGAGGACGACCACACCCTGGTCTGGCTCGACCCGCAGGAGGCGGTGCTCAAGTTGAGGCATGAAAGTCATGCCTGGGCGGTGGCGCGGTGGTTGCGCCAGCGCGGCTGAGGGTCCAGCCTCCTGGTCCGGAGGGCCACATGACCAGTTTCTACGATCGCCACATCATGCCCAGGCTGATCGGCTGCGCCTGCGGGGCAAAGCCGATCACCTACCAGCGCAGGAAGGTCGTCCCGAAGGCGGCCGGCAAGGTGCTGGAGCTGGGCATCGGCGGCGGCATGAACCTGGTGCACTACGACTCGGCCCAGGTCGCCAGCGTCTCCGGCGTCGACCCCTCCGCTGAACTTCGCGCCATCGCCGAAAAGGCCCCGCGCGCCGAGGGTCTCAAGGTCGATATCCAGGACGGGACCGCCGAGGCGCTCCCGTTTGCGGACGCCAGCTTCGACTGCGTGGTCTGCACCTTCACCCTCTGCAGCGTCGCTTCGCCCCCCGCCGCCCTGGCCGAGGCGAGGCGCGTGCTCAAGCCCGGCGGCCGCTTCCTGTTCTGCGAGCATGGCCTTGCTCCCGACCCCAAGGTCGCCAAGTGGCAAGCCTTCATCGAACCGCTCTGGAAGCGCATGGCCGGCGGCTGCCACCTGACCCGCCCGGTCGGCGCGACCATCGCCGCCGCCGGCTTCACCCTGACCGATCTGCACAGCATGTACCTGCCCAACACGCCCAAGTCCGTCGGCTGGAACGAATGGGGCGAGGCGCGGGCGTAGGGCGTCCTTCGACACGACCGCCGCCGCGGGCTGCTCAGGATGACTTGCAGGGTAGGGTCTCAAAAGGTCAGTCAGGCTGAGCAGCGGCCGCAGGCCGTGTGTCGAAGCACGCAACGTCGTTGACGCTCTCCAAGCCGACGTTCAAAACTCATCCCGCCTGCTTCGGGGGCGAGACGGGGCTTGAGCCAGCGGATGGACGATGCGGCCTTCTTCAATGGGCTTGAGCAGACCCGCGGGCTCGTCGATCGGCGCCTGGGCCAGCTGTTGCCGGCGGAGGGCCAGAGCCCGGTCGGCCTGACCGGGGCTGCCCGCTATGCCCTTCTGGCGTCCGGCAAGCGCTTTCGCCCCATGCTGGCCATCCTGACAGCTCGCGACTTCGGCGCGCCTGATGGGGCCGCCCTTGATGCCGCCTGCGCGTTCGAGATGGTCCATACCGCCTCCCTCATCCTCGACGACCTGCCGTCGATGGACGACGCCAGCCTGCGCCGGGGCGTCGCCACGACCCACAAGGCCTTCGACGAGGCCAGCGCCATCCTCGCCGCCGTCGCCCTGCTCAATCGCGCCTACGGGGTGATCGCCGACGATGCCGGCCTGACCGACGGGGTCAAGGTCGAGCTGATGGCCCGCCTCTCCGAATGCGTCGGCTTCCGCGGCCTGGTCGCCGGCCAGGCTCGTGACCTCGATCGTCGAGGCAAGGCCCTTAGCAACGACGAGATCGACCTTCTCAATCACCAGAAGACCGGCGTGCTGCTGGTCGCCCCGGCCCAGGCCGGCGCCCTGATCGCGGGCGCCGACGGGTCCCGGCTGGCCGCGATCGGCGAGTTCGCCCGCCGCCTCGGCCTCGCCTTCCAGATCCGCGACGACATCCTCGACGCCGAGGGCACGGCCTCCGAGGGCAAGGACCTCGGAAAGGATGCCGGCATGCCGACCCTGGTCACCAGCCTCGGCATCGCGGGGGCCCGTGAGGCGATGCAGGGCTACCTCGACGCCGCCCGCGACGCCCTGTCCGAGGCCCGTTGCGGTGACCACGCCTGGCGATACGCCGCGGCGCTGTTCGGCCCCCGCAAGGTTGCCGCGTGACCGACAGCCGGCCCATCCTCAATGTCTGGGGCGCAGAGCTCAGCTATGGGCGGCGAAAGATCCTGCGCGGCGTCGACCTGACCCTCAGGCCAGGCGAAATCTACGCCCTGCTGGGTCCAAACGGCGCCGGCAAGACGACGCTGCTCCACGCCATCTGTGGTCGTATGAAGCTCACCAAGGGCGACATTGCGCTCGAGGGCCAGAATCCCTGGTCCACGCCCGTCTGCCGGGCGGCGCTCGGCCTCGTGCCGCAGGACATCGCCCTCTACAACCACATGACCGTGCGCGAGAACCTCCAGACCTTTGGTCGCCTGTCCGGGGTCAGGGGCGCCGCCCTGCGCGACGCCGTGGCCCGCGCCATCCATCTCTGTCGCATCGATGAACATGAGAACGAGCCGATCGGCCGTCTCTCCGGCGGCTACCGCCGGCGGGTGAACATCGCCTGCGCCATCCTCCACAGCCCCCGCCTGCTGGTCCTTGACGAGCCTATGGTCGGTGTCGACCCCGAGGCGCGCGAGGCCCTCGACGGCGTCATCCGCGATCTGCGCGACACCGGCGCTGCCATTCTGATGATCACCCACGACCTCGACCAGGCCGGCGACCTCGCCGACCGCGTCGGCTTCCTGCGCGAAGGTCGGAAGGTCATGGAGGGCTCGCCCCGTCACCTGATCACCCAGGCCTTTGGCGAGGAACTGGAAATCCTGGTCCAGCTCGACGAGGACCCCGACAGCAACGACGAGATCATCCTGACCGCGGCCGGCCTTGAGCGGCGCGGCAAGACCAACCTCTGGACCATGCTGGACGCCGGCGGCTACGCCACGGCCGGCCGACTGGATGACAACCTGCGCATGGCCGGCGTCAAGCCGCGGGAAATCCGCGTTCGCCAGCCATCCTTGCACAATCTCTTCTCCCTCGTCGCAGACTGGCAAGACGCCGCATGATGTTCGCGATGTTCCGGGTGATGCTGCTTCGGCTGCTGCGCGATCGCGGCGCCCTGGCCATGACGTTCCTCCTGCCGCCGCTGGTCTTCGTCATCTTCGCCACGGTGTTCGCCGGTTCGACCGGCGAGAACATCAAGCTCAAGCTGGTGATCGCCGACCAGGCCAAGACCCCCGCCTCGGGCCGGCTGGTCGAGGCCCTGCTGCAGGACGGCCACCTGCGCGCCCTGACGGCTGATCCCAACACCGCCAAGACCGTTCGCCGCCAGGTGCGGGCAGGCAAGGCCGACGCCGGGCTGATCATTCTGTCTGACCCGGCCGGGGAGGGCACCCCCTTCCTGATCGTCACCGACACCACCCGCGCCATGGCTGCGCCGATGACCCAGGGGCGGATCCAGGCGGCCTTGAGCGAGCGCTTGCCGGATATCGTGCTCAAGAAGACGCTTGGCATGGTCGAACCGGTCTACGCCCCGCTGTCCGCCAGCCAGCGGTCCCAGGCCAACGCCATCGTCGACATGGTCCGGGAAGACGCCACCGCCGGCCGCGCCGTGCCCGCCGCCCAGGATCCGTTCGCCACGGAGGCCATCTCCGGGGCCGGCAAGAGCCGCGGCGCCATCACCTACTACGCCGGCGCCGTGACCATCCTCTTCGCCCTGTTCTCGGCCGTGACCGCCGCCATGACCCTGATCGAGGAGCGCCGCGCCGGCGTCGCCGACCGCATCCTGGCCGGGGCCGCCGGCATGGTTCCCGCCCTGAACGGCAAGTTCCTGTTCATCGTGCTGCAGACGGTGCTGCAGGCATGCGCCATCTTCCTGGTCGCCCAGATCCTTTACGATACCCAGGTCCGCACCCACCTCGGCCCCTGGCTGGCGACCAGCGTCTGTGTCGGGGTCTGCGCCGCCGGTCTTGCGCTCGGCATCGTCTCCCTGACCCGCAGTCGCGACCAGGCCCAGCTGGTCTCGACCTTCCTGATCCTGATCCTGGCGGCGGTAGGCGGCTCCATGGTGCCCCGATTCCTCATGCCGCCGTGGCTTCAGACCCTGGGCTTCTTCACGCCCCACGCCTGGGCCATCGACGCCTATCAGGCGCTGCTTTGGCGAGACGCCGAGTGGACTTCCCTGTATCCTGCCTGGGGGGTGCTGGTTGGCACAGGTCTGGCGGGCCTGCTGCTGGCCCATGTTATGGCCCGCCGGGTGCGACGATGATCCTGCAAGTTCTGAGTTTTGTGGCCCTCTACCTGGGCGCCGTAGTCTTCATGGAAGGCTTCGCCTGGGTCATGCATCGTTATGTCATGCACGGCTGGGGGTGGGTCTGGCACAAATCCCACCATGAGCCGCGCCTCGGCAATTTCGAGCTCAACGATCTCTATGCCGTGGTGTTCGCCGCCCCGGCCATCGTCGCCATCTACCTTGGCGTCCACGGCCTTCCCTGGCTCCTGCCGGTCGGCTGCGGCATCACCACCTATGGGGCCATCTACTTCCTGTTCCACGACGGACTGGTTCATCGCCGCTTCCCCATGCCCAAGGCCAGGAGCGCCTACTGGAAGCGCCTGATCCAGGCCCACCGTTTCCATCACGCGGTGCACACCAAGGACGGTGCGGTGTCGTTCGGTTTCCTGATGGCGCCGGACGTCCGTAAACTGAAGGCCCAGCTCGCTGAACGCGGCGTCGCCGCCGAGTAGTCCGTGCGTCCTTCGACACGCCCGCATTGCGGGCTGCTCAGGATGACTGACTTGGGTGCAATCCAACAAAGCCAGTCATGCTGAGCAGCGACCGCAGGTCGCGTGTCGAAGCACGCACCTTGACCGCGGCCGCAACCGCGCCCATTCCTCCGCCCGGATCAGATGGCCGGGCGATCGCGGCGCGCAAGCGTCGAGGAAAGTCCGGGCTCCACGGTGACAAGGCGGCGGGTAACGCCCGCCGGGGGCGACCCCAGGGATAGCGCCACAGAGAGCAAACTGCCTCCCTCCGGGGAGGTGAGGGTGAAAGGGTGGGGTAAGAGCCCACCGCGGGGCTGGCAACAGTCCTGGCACGGCAAGCCCCGCCTGGAGCAAGACCGAATAGGGATTCCGCGCCTGATAAGTCGACCCCCGGGTCGATACTTCAGGCAGGGCCGTCACCGGCCCGAGGCGTCCGGGTTGGTCGCGAGAACCGTCCCGCGAGGGGCGGTCCAGAGGAATGATCGTCACCGGCCGTTCGCGGCCGGGACAGAACCCGGCTTACAGGCCATCTGATCCGCCTTTTCCCACCCACGTGAAAAGCGCTCTTCTCCCCGCAATACTTAACACGTTCCATGTATGTTCTGTGAATCGTTCAGGTTCATTAACCAAACCACGGAAAACTGCCGTTGAATCCACTCTGAATCTAGCATTGAGGCATTCAGTCCCATTGCCGCCCAATTCGTCCCATGTTAACCCAAACACACTCGGCGCGGGGTGCTTCAGCGGCCGATGGGCGGGCTATTCCGAAGGGCAGGGACGCGGTGTTCTTCTCGACATTCGAGAAACAGTTGGACGCGAAACGGCGCCTGGTGGTGCCGATGGAATTCCGCGCCGCGCTCTCAGGGCTCTTCGACGGCGTCTTCTGCTTTCCCTCCATCGAGTTCGACTGCATCGAGGGTGGCGGCAAAAGCCTGTTCGACCGTTACCAGGCGGTGATCGAGGAGCTGCCCTTCGGCGATCCGCTGCGTTCGGACCTGGAGCTCTCCATCAACGGCGGTCTGGCGAAGATGAGCTTCGACGACGCCGGGCGGATCACCCTGCCGCCGCAGCTCTGCGATCAGTTCGGCCTGACCGACTGGGTGGTGCTGGTCGGTCTGGGCGAGCGCTTCCAGATCTGGCCGCGCGACGCCTTCCAGGCCCGCCGCTCGGCGGCTCGCGAAGGGGCCCGCGAGGGCCTGGCCGCCCTGCGCGCCGCCCAGCGTGCCCAGAAGCTGGGGCAGCCGTAATGAGCAGCCCGGACCAACCCCACATCTCGGTCATGTTGCCCGAGGTGCTGGCCGCCCTGCGCGCCCAGCCCGGCGAGACCATCATCGACGGCACCTTCGGGGCGGGTGGCTACAGCAGGGCGATCCTCGATACCGGCGCTTCGGTTGTCGCCTTCGACCGCGACCCCAGCGCCCGCAAGTTCGCAACCCCGTTGGAAGAGACCGGCCGCTTCCGCCTGATCGACGACCGGTTCTCGGCCATGGTCGACAGGCTGGGCGAGGGCAGTGTCGACGGCGTCGCCCTCGATCTCGGCGTCTCCTCCATGCAGCTGGACGAAGCCGATCGCGGCTTCTCCTTCATGCGAGACGGCCCGCTCGATATGCGCATGGGGGCTGACGGTCCGACCGCCGCCGATCTCGTCAACACGCTGGAACACGCCGAACTGGCTCGCATCTTCTACGTCTATGGCGAGGAGCGTGAGAGCCGCCGGGTGGCCAGCTTCATCCTGCGCCGCCGGGACGAGACGCCCTTCACCCGCACCCTCGACCTTGCCGACGTCATCGAGAAGGCGCTGGGCGGCCGGCGTGGCGCCAAGACCCATCCGGCCACCAAGTCGTTCCAGGCCCTGCGCATCGCGGTCAACGAAGAGCTCAGCGAACTCGAAGCCGGCCTGCTGGCCGCCGAGCGCGTGCTGAAGGTTGGTGGTCGTCTCGCCGTCGTCACCTTCCATTCGCTGGAAGACCGCATCGTGAAGGCCTTTCTCGCGGAACGGGCGGGCAAGACTCCCGGCGGTTCGCGCCACGCTCCGCCTGTGGCGGCCGGCGCCCCGGCCTCCTTCGAGTTGATCCACAACGGCGCCAGGCAGGCGTCCGACGCCGAGTCCGCCGTCAATCCCCGGTCCCGGTCCGCCAAGTTGCGGGCCGCGGTCCGCACCGCCGCCCCTGTGTGGAGCGCCGCATGAGCCTGCTCGATCACCGCACCCGCGGCTTTCGCACCATCAATGTCGTGTTCTGCGCGATGTTCGCGGCCACGGCCGTGACGGTGCTTCTGGCCAAGGCCTACGCCGGCCGTGAGGTGCGCGACATCGCCCGCACCGAACGGTCGATCGGCGAGGAGAACAAGCGCATCCGGCTGCTCAAGGCCGAGGTCGCCCACCTCGAACAGCCCGAGCGCCTGCAGCGCCTGTCGAAGGCGCTGCTCGGCATGGGGCCGCTGGCCGCGACCCGCGAGGGCGATATCAACAGCCTGCCGGCCATCGCCGCCGGCTATGCCCCGCCGACCCCAATCGCCACGCCGGGGGCTCCGGACGTTCAGCCTGAGGAAGTGCCCGGCATCGACGCGCCCGCGCCGGCTCCGGTCGCCGCCGAAGTCGGCGTGCAGGTCGCCGCGCCCAATCCCGCGGAGGCCGGTCAATGAGCCTGGACGGCCTGACTCCCCATCGCTACCCGCGCCCCGTCCGCTGGGCCATTGATTGGCTCTGGCGCATCGAGCACGCTTTCGAGCGGGCCAAGGCCTCGGGCCGCCCGGAAGACGACGCGCGGGTCCGCATCCTGGTGGTGCTGGCCTTTTTCGCCGTTCTGTTCGGCCTGATTGGTGGCGGAGCCATCTTCGCCGCCGTCTTCAGCGATAGCGGCAAGAAGGGCTCGATCGCCTCCCTGCCGCTCAGCGCCAAGGCCGACCTGGTCGACCGCAACGGCCAGCTGCTGGCCGCCAACCTCACCCACTACAGCCTGTTCCTCGACCCGGCCGACGTCTGGAACCGCCGTGAGACGCGCAAGGAACTGCTGGCCCGCGTGCCCGGCCTCAAGCCGTCGAAATTCAACGACGTCATGAACAAGGGCAAGCGCCGGGTCCTCGTCGAGGGCCTGACCCCCGAGGTCCGCGCCGGCATTCACGATCTCGGTCTTCCGGGGGTCAGCTTCGAGGAGAGCCCGCGCCGGGTCTATCCGATGGGCCCGCTGGCCGCCCACCTGGTCGGCTTCTCCGATCCCGGCGGCCAGGGCCTGCAGGGCGCCGAGCGCGGCCTGATGAACGAGATGCGGACCGGATATGTCAGCGGCGAGCCGGTCGCCCTCTCCATTGATGTTCGCGTCCAGGCCGCCCTCGAAGAGGAGCTGGCTGCCGCCGTCGAGGAATTCCATCCGAACAACGCCGTCGGCATCGTCACCAACGTCCACACCGGCGAAGTCATCGCCATGGCCTCGCTGCCGGAATTCGACCCCAACAAGTTCGGCAAGTTCAGCGAGACCGAGCGCAAGAACCGCGCCTCGGCCCAGCTCTACGAGATGGGCTCGACCTTCAAGACCTTCACCGTCGCCGCCGGCCTCGACACCGGCGTGGCTTCGATGGACTCCACCTTCGACGCCCGCACGCCGCTGAAGATGGGCTATCGCACCATCCACGACTTCCATGGCACGAACCGGATCCTCACCCTCGGCGAGGTGTTCAACCACAGCTCCAACATCGGCACCGCCAAGCTGGCGCTGGGTATCGGCGTTGACCGGCTCAAGCACTATTACGACGCCCTCGGCCTGACCCGCCGCCCCAAGCTGGAACTGTTCGAGACCGCCACCCCGCTGGTTCCCAAGGTCTGGAACGACGACGCCCTTGCCAGCGTGTCCTTCGGGCACGGCATCAACGTCACGCCGCTGGCGATGGCCCAGGCCATGGGCGCCCTGCTGAACGGCGGCACCTTCGTACCGGTCACCATCCTCAAGAAGCCGCCGGGCTACAAGCCGGAAGGCCATCGCGTTTTCTCGGAAGACACCAGCCGCGCCATGCTGCGCATCATGCGTGGCAACGTGGTTGGCGGCACCGGTCGGCGCGCCGATGCGCTCGGCCTGTCGGTCGGCGGCAAGACCGGCACCGGCGAGAAATACGATCCGACCATCCGCGCCTACAGCACGACCAAGCAGGTCGCCTCCTTCGCCGCCGTCTTCCCGACGGACGGGCCGCTGGAAGCGCCGCGCTACTTCGTCCTCATCCTGCTGGATGAGCCGACCGGCGGGGCCCGCACCGGCGGTCTGGTCGCCGCGCCCGCCGCCGGTCGCCTGATCGACCGCAGCGCCCGCTTCCTCGGCGTGTCGCGCCAGATGCAGCGGCCGCAGTTCGATATCGCCGCCGTCCATGGGAGGCCCAACCTGTGACGTTGCTCAGCGCCATCGTTGGCCAGACGGTCGCCAGCGACGTCGCCATCACCGGCGTCACCGCCGACAGCCGCAAGGTGAAGCCCGGCTTCCTGTTCGCAGCCCTGCCGGGCAGCCAGGCTGACGGCCGCGCCTTTATCGCCAAGGCGCTTGAGGCCGGCGCCGCCGCCGTGCTCGCCCCCGAGGATGTCACCGGCCTGCCCGTGCCGGTCGTCCACGCCAGGGACATCCGCCGCGCCTACGGCCTCGCCGCCGCCAGCTTCTGGGGCCGCCAGCCGGCCACCTGCGTCGCCATCACCGGCACCAACGGCAAGACCTCCATCGCCGCCTTCTGCCGCCAGATGTTCGCCACCCTTGGCCGCACGGCTGGCAGCATGGGCACGCTTGGCGTCGTCGTCTCCGCGCCGGGCAAGGAGGATGTCGTCCTCACCCCGCCCGGTCTCACGACACCGGACGCCGCCGACGTCGCCGAACTGATGGCCAGGATGGCGGACATGGGCGTCACCCACGTCGCGCTCGAAGCCTCATCCCACGGGATCGACCAGCGCCGCCTCGACGGCGTCAGGCTGACGGCCGCCGGCTTCACCAATTTCACGCAGGATCACCTCGACTACCACGGCACCATGGGCGCCTATCGGGCCGCCAAGCTGCGCCTGTTCGACACCCTCCTGCCGACCGGGTCCATCGCCGTGCTCAACGCCGACAGCGATCAGTACGAGGCCTTCGCGGCCACCGCCGTCACCCATGGCCACACCCTGATCTCGACCGGCGAAGCCGGGGAGGGGATCAAGCTCCTCGAGCGGGTTCTCACCCCCGACGGCCAGACCCTGACCATCGCGCACAAGGGCGCCCGCCACATCGTTCGCCTGCCCCTGGCCGGCGGCTTCCAGGCCGACAACGCCCTGGTCGCGGCCGGTCTCTGCATCGCCGCCGGCGAGGATGCTTCCGCGGTCTTCGCCGCCCTTGAGCAGCTCGACGGCGCGCCTGGCCGCATGCAGCGGGTCGGCACGGGACCGCGCGGCGGCGAGGCCTATGTCGACTACGCCCACACCCCGGACGGCCTCGAAACCCTGCTCAAGGCCCTGCGCCCGCACGTCCGTGGCAAGCTGATCGCCGTCTTCGGCGCCGGCGGCGACCGCGACGCCGGCAAGCGCCCCCTGATGGGCGAGATCGCCGCCCGGTTGGCCGACATCGCCATAGTCACCGACGACAACCCTCGCTCCGAAGACCCGGCCAGCATCCGCGCCGCCATCCTCGCCGCCGCCCCCGGAGCGCGCGAGATCGGCGACCGACGCGAGGCCATCCGCGCCGGCGCCGCCCTCCTCGAAGACGGCGACGTCCTGGCCGTGGCCGGCAAGGGCCATGAGCAGGGCCAGCTGGTCGCCGGCGTCAATCACCCCTTCGACGACGTCGCCGAGACGGCCGCAGCGCTTGGGCAAGGTGCTGGGGAGCTCAACCGATGAGCCTCTGGACCGCCGCCGAGATCGCAGCCGCCACCGGCGGAACCGCCACCGCCGACTTCGCCGTGAACGGCGTCTCCATCGACAGCCGCTCCATCGATGCCGGCGACCTTTTCGTCGCCCTGGCCGGCGTCCGTGATGGACACGAGTTCGCCGCCAAGGCGCTCATCGACGGCGCAGCCGGCATCCTCGCCTCGAAGCCCGTCGATGGCCCCTCGGTTCAGGTCACCGACACCCTGAAGGCCCTGGAATTGCTCGGCATCGCCGCCCGCGATCGCTCCAGCGCCCGCCGCTGCGCCGTCACCGGCTCGGTCGGCAAGACCAGCGTCACCCAGGCCATCGCCGCCGGCCTCGCCCTCGCCGGCCCGAGCCATAACTCGGTGAAGAGCTACAACAACCACATCGGCGTGCCCCTGACACTGGCCCGCATGCCCAAGGCGACACAGCGCGCCGTGTTCGAGATCGGCATGAACCACGCCGATGAGATCACCCCGCTGTCGAAGTTCGTCCGCCCGCACGCCGTCGCCATCACCACCGTCGGCCCGGTTCACATCGAAAACTTCCCTGACGGCGAAACCGGCGTGGCCCTCGCCAAGGCCGAAATCTTCGACGGCATCGAGCCGGGCGGGATCGCCGTCCTCAACGCCGACAACAGGTGGTTCGACCTCCTCGCCGACAGAGCCCGCGCCGCCGGCGCCAGGGTGCTGTCCTTCGGCGCCGGCGAAAGCTGTGACGCCCGCCTGACCGGCTTTGACGTCGATGGGACCCGCGCCACCGTCTCGGCCGTCCTGCATGGCCAGACCCTGCGCTACGACCTTCTGCAGACCGGCCATCACTGGGGCCTCAACAGCCTCTGCACCCTGCTGATGCTCGAGGCGATGGACGTCGATCGTCCCACGGCGCTTGCCGCTCTGGCATCCTTCGAGCCGCTGGCCGGTCGCGGGGCCGAGAAGGTGGTCGCCAACCCCGGCGCGCCCTTCACCCTGATCGACGAATCCTACAACGCCAACCCGATCTCGATGATCGCCGGCTTCCGCACCCTGGGCGCCCGCAAGGTGCAGGGGCGGCGCATCGTCGCGCTCACTGACATGCTGGAACTCGGCCCCGAGGGCCCGGCCATGCACGCATCCCTTGCAGGGCCTGTCGAAGACGCCTCCATCGACCTGGTCTTCGTCGCCGGGCCGCTGATGAAATCGCTCTGGGAGGCTCTTCCGGCGACTCGCCGGGGCGGCTACGCCGAGACAGCGGCCGACCTCGCGCCGCTGATCGTGCAGGCCCTGGAGCCGGGCGATGTGGTGATGGTCAAAGGCTCCAACGGCTCCCGCGCCGGCGTCATCGCCGCCGCGCTCGCCGATCTGGGCCGCGCCGGGGGAGGCGCCTGATGCTCTACCTGCTCTATGCATGGCTGAAGGCGGAGGAAGTCTCCTTCCCGCTGCTCAACCTCTTCCAGTACCAGACCTTCCGCGCCGGCATGGCGTGGCTGACGGCCTTCATCGTCGCCGTCGCCATGGGCAGCCGCTTTATCCGATGGATGAAGACCAAGCAGGGCAAGGGCCAGCCGATCCGCACCGACGGACCCGAGCGCCACCTCCTGGAAAAGGCCGGCACCCCGACCATGGGCGGCTTCATGATCCTGGCCGGGATGATGGTCGGCACCCTGCTGTGGGCCGACCTGTCCAGCGTCAAGGTCTGGGTGGTGATCTTCGTCACCGGCGCCTACGGCCTGCTGGGCTTCCTCGACGACTACAGCAAGGTGACCAAGCAGACGACCGCCGGCGTCTCGGGCACGATGAAGATCGTCATCCAGGCGGCGGTCGCCGTCGCCGCCGTGCTGATCCTTATCCTCTACGGCCAGACCCCCAATGAGGCGCCGCACCTGACCACCTCGGTGGCCTTCCCGGTGTTCAAGAACCTGATCATCGATCTGGGCTGGTTCTACCTGGCCTTCGGGGCCTTCATCATCGTCGGCGCCTCCAATGCCGTGAACCTGACCGACGGTCTGGACGGGCTCGCCATTGTGCCGGTGATGATCGCCGCCGCCGCCTTCGGCATCATCGCCTACCTCGTCGGCAACGCCGTCTTCGCCGGCTACCTGCAGGTGCCGTGGGTGCCGGGGTCGGGCGAGCTGGCCGTCTTCTGCATGAGCATCATCGGCGGCGGCATGGGCTTCCTCTGGTACAACGCCCCGCCGGCCAAGATCTTCATGGGCGACACCGGCTCCCTGGCCCTCGGCGGCTCGATCAGCGCCGTGGCCGTGGCCGCCAAGCATGAAATCGTCCTGGGCATCATCGGCGGCCTGTTCGTCGTCGAGGCCCTTTCGGTGATGATCCAGGTCTTCTACTTCAAGCGGACCGGCAAGCGCATCTTCCTGATGGCCCCGATCCACCACCATTTCGAGAAGCTGGGCTGGGCGGAAAGCACCGTCGTTATCCGCTTCTGGATCGTCGCCATCATCCTGGCCTTCATCGGCCTCGCAACACTCAAGCTCAGGTAGGGAGAGGCCAGGCGCATGATCCCGGTTCCCGGTTTTGAAGGGCGCACCGTCGCCGTGTTCGGCCTGGGCCGGACCGGGCTGTCGGC
>JAUMCZ010000082.1:0-9924 GCA_032122215.1 Caulobacter sp. | reverse complement strand
AGGGCCGGCAGATTCATCGGCGGGGCGTCGTCCCGAACCCGCAGCCAGTGCAGGGCCACGGCCGGGCGGATGACGTAGAAGTACCGCTTCAGCTTCACCTCATCGCGGTTCTCGATGAAGCCGGCCCATTGGCGCCGCGCCAGACCGAAATAGTGGGCGACGTCGCCGTGCAGGCCGCGCCAGGCCTCGACCAGCGGCATGAAGCTGTCCCGGAAGCCGGGCGCCTCGCCATAGACGATGGGCGAACTCATCCACTCGGCGACGATGGCGTTGCCCCGCGCCATCAGGCGCAGGGCCTTGGCGATGTCCCAGCCGCCCAGATCGATCTCATCGACGATCGGCCGCTCGATGACGTCGCGAAGGGGGCGCAGAGCCAGGTAGTCGTCCAGCGGGCGCAGGTAGATGAACCGGCAGTCGTAGTCGCTGTCGGGCGAGTGGAAGCCCCAGGCCCTGCTGCCCGATTCGACAGCCAGCAAGGGCCGGGCGCCGTCCTCGGCGCAGACGCGGGCCAGCCGCGTCTCGATCTCCAGGCGGAACTCGGCGGGCACGGCCAGATCGGGGGCGAAGTCGAGGATCATCCAGCCCACTTGGGCGGCGGGCGGGCGGGGGTCAAGACACACGCCGCCTTGGCCGAAACTGCATCTCGCGTGTTCTAGTCTGCGTCATGCCCCTGAAGCTTCCGACCCTGCCGCCTGTCACGCCGTCGCAGCGGGCCCTGGCGGCCATCGCCGCGGTCGGGCTTGAGCTCATCCTGGCGGCGCTGCTGGCCTTTGCCTGGGTCGACCGGACCGCCGCGCCGCAGGACCTGCCCTGGAAGCCGTTCTCGGTGAACCACCCGATCGGCCTGGCGACCAAAGTGAAGCTGGACCGTATCGGCGCTGACCCCGCCCTCTGTCGTCAGGCGCTGGACGACGCGGCCCTGACCTTTGCGGAGGCGCCGGACCGCACCCAGGGCTTCTGCTCCACCGCCAACAGCCTGCGTCTGGCCGATCCCCTGCTCAGCCCCCGCGGCCCGGTCATGCGGTGTGATCTGGCCCTCAACTACGCCGTCTGGCGCCGCCATGTTGTCGAGCCCGCGGCCCGCCGCACGCTCGGCGCCGAGCTGACCCGCGTCGACCACGTCGGGACCTACGCCTGCCGCACCATCTACAGCCAGGCCGGGGCCCGGCCCAGCAACCACGCCACCGCCTCGGCCCTCGACGTCGTCGGCTTCCGGCTGAAGGGCGGCGGCCAGGTCTCGGTCCTGCGCGACTACCGTGACACCGGCGCCAAGGGGCGGTTCCTGAAAGAGGTGAAGACCGGCGCCTGCCGCCTGTTCGGCACGACCCTGACCCCCGACTACAACGCCGCCCACGCCGACCACTACCATCTCGACATGGGCGCCTGGTCGATCTGTCGCTGAGCGAAGGGTGAACGGCGGTCCGCGTCATGCTATGGCCGCCTTCGCCGTTAACCTTTGACCCCTCATGGCCGGATACCGCGTACCTCACCCGGATAAGCCGCATATCGCCCACCATGCCCGTCGCCAGACCCTGGCGGCGCGGCTCGTCGGCTTCGTGCTGCTGTGGGTGCTGGTCGGGATCATGGGCCTGGTCGCCGACCGCGCCATCCCCGGCCAGCACCTGCCCTGGAAGAAACTGACCCTGGTCGACCCGGTCGGCGCCGCCACCAAGGTCAAGGCCGCCCGGGCCGGCGCCGACCCGGCCGCCTGTCGCGCGGTGCTGGCCGCGGGCGGCATCGCCTATGCCGAGGCGCCGGCCAGCACCAACAACTGGTGCGAGGTGAAGGACGCCCTGCGGATCACCTCCGGCATGGCCCCGCTGAAACCCGCCGACGCTCCGATGACCTGCAAGGAAGCCCTGGCCGTCGCCCTGTGGGAGCGCCAGGTGGTGCAGACCGCCGCCTTTGCCGAGCTCGATCAGGCGGTGGTCGGCATCGACCACTACGGCAGCTACAGCTGCCGCCGCATCTATGGCCAGACCGAAGGCCCGGTCAGCGAGCATGCCCTGGCCAACGCCATCGACATCGCCGGCTTCCGCCTGGCTGACGGCACGATCATCAGTGTACAGGGCGACTGGAATGATCCCGGTCCCAAGGGCCGCTTCCTGCGCCAGGTGCGCGACGGCGCCTGCAAGGTCTTCCTCACCGTGCTCAGCCCCGACTACAACGCCGAGCACGCCAACCACTTCCACCTCGACATGGGCGGCTGGCCCAAATGCGCCTGAGCGGAAGATTCTCGCCGGGCGACGCTGGGTAAGGCGATTGCCGCCGGCGGCCGCGCTGCTAGGCTCAGGCCCAGATCGGGCATCAGACCCGGCGGGGAGGGATCATGGCCGATTTCAGCGCCTTCAAGGACCGGCCCGTGCCGGCCTGGTACGCCGAGCCGCAGTTCGGCGTCTTCATCCACTGGGGCATGTTCGCCATCCCCGCCTTCGCCCCGCCGGGCGTGTCGATCAGCGACCTGTTCGTCAGCGACTATGACAACGCCTTCGTGCTCGGCCCCTATGCCGAATGGTACGACAACGCCCTCCGCGACCCGACCAGCCCGACCGCCAAACACCATGCCGCGCACTATGGCGACGCCCCCTACGACGCCTTCCGCGCCCCCTTCGACGAAGCCTCCCAGGCCTTCGACGCCGACGCCTGGGCCGATCTCTTCCTGGCGGCCGGCGCGAAATACGTCGTCTTCGTCACCAAGCACCACGACGGCTACTGCCTCTGGCCCACCAACGTCCCCAACCCCTGGAAGCCCGGCTGGAACAGCCAGCGCGACTTCGTCGGCGAACTTGCCACCGCGGTCCGCAAGCGCGGCATGCGCTTTGGCCTTTATTACTCCGGCGGCCTCGACTGGACGGCCCATCCCCGGCTGATCCGCAACATGGGCGAAATGTTCGCCGCCGTGCCGACCAGCGACGACTACCGCGCCTATGCGCTGGCCCAGGCCAAGGAACTGATCGACCGCTACCAGCCATCCGTGCTGTGGAACGACATCGCCTGGCCGAGCGCCGAGGACCTGCCCGAGCTCTTCGCCTACTACTATTCGGTCGTGCCGGACGGGGTGATCAACGACCGCTGGCTGGGCGTCACGCCGCTGTTCGAGAGCCTGCGGGAGCCTGCCGCCTGCGCCGCCTTCAACGACCGCATCAAGGACAGCATCCAGAAGAACGGGGTGCATTTCAACGGCGGGGCGCCGCCGCCCCACTGCGACTTCCGCACCGTCGAATACGGCTCGGGCGCCCATCTGAAGGGCGTGAAGTGGGAATCGACCCGGGGCTTAGGGTTGGCCTTCGGCTACAACGCCGCCGAGGCCACCGACGACTACATGACCGGCCAGGACATCGCCGACCTCTTCGCCGAGGTGAAGGCCGACGGCGGCAATCTTCTGCTCAACGTCGGCCCCCGCGCCGATGGTTCGATCCCGGAGGTGCAGTCGAAGGCCCTGCTCGACTTCGCGCGCCTTGCGGCTGGCCCCGCTTGACGTAGCGCCAGCCGCCGGTAGGTTGCCTTCAAACAACTGTTTGAGAGGGAATGCGCCATGACCGAAGGCACGCTGTTCGACCTGACCGGCAAGGTCGCCGTTATCACCGGCTCCTCGCGGGGCATCGGCAAGGCCATCGCCGAGCGCATGGCCGAGCACGGCGCCAAAGTGACCATCTCCTCGCGCAAGGCCGGCCCCTGTGAGGAGGTCGCCGCCGAGATCAACGCCAAGTATCCGGGCGCCGCCATCGCCGTGCCGGCCAACATCTCTTCGAAGGAAGACCTTCAGCGCCTGGTCGACGAGACCCGCAAGGCCTTCGGCAAGGTCGACATCGTCGTCTGCAACGCCGCCTCCAACCCCTATTACGGCCCGATGGCCGGCATCGAGGACGATCAGTTCCGCAAGATCCTCGAGAACAACGTCATCGCCAACCACTGGCTGATCAGCATGTGCATCCCCGAGATGAAGGAGCGCGGCGCCGGCTCGGTGATCATCGTCTCCAGCATCGGCGGCCTGCGCGGCAGCCCGGTGATCGGCGCCTACAACGTCTCCAAGGCCGCCGACTTCCAGCTGGCCCGCAACCTCGCCCACGAATACGGCCCGCACGGCATCCGCGTGAACTGCATCGCGCCGGGCCTGGTGAAGACCGATTTCGCCAAAGCCCTGTGGTCCAACCCCGAAACCCTGCGCCGCGCCACCGACCCGGTGCCGCTGCGCCGCATCGGCGAGCCCGACGAAATCGCCGGGGCGGCGGTCTACCTCGCCTCCGACGCCGGCAGCTTCATGACCGGCCAGGCCCTCGTCGTCGACGGCGGCGCGACGATCTAGGCGACCCATCGGGTTTGCGTGCTTCGACACGCGCCTGCGGCGCTGCTCAGCATGACTAGCTTTGTTGGTTTGCACCCAAGTCAGTCATCCTGAGCAGCCCGCGGAGCGGGCGTGTCGAAGGACGCACTATCCCCGCGCCCGCGCCAGCCGCTCCACCCCCGCATCAATCGTCTCATCCCGCTTGGCGAAACACAGCCGGATCAGGTTCGTCGGCGCGTCCGTCTCATAAAACGCCGAGATCGGGATGGCCGCGATGCCGTGGTCCTTCACCGCCCGCAGGCAGAAGTCCGCGTCCGGCTCGTCGATCCCCGACGCCGCCAGATCGACATTGAGGAAATAGGTCCCCGCCGCCGGCAGCACCTTGAACCCCGACGCCTCCAGCCCGCTCGCCAGCCGGTCCCGCGACCGCTGCAGGTCCAGCGGCATCCGCTCGAACCACTCCGGACTGTTGTCCAACCCCCAGGCCACCGCCGCCTGCAGGTTCGGCGGCGTCGTAAAGGTTAAAAACTGGTGGGCCCCGGCCAGGGCCTTCATCAGCGGCGGCGCGGCGCACAGAAACCCCACCTTCCAGCCGGTCATGGCGAACATCTTCCCCGCCGAGCCGATCTTCACCGTCCGCTCCCGCATGCCGGGAAAGCCCATCAGAGGCCGAAACACCCGCCCGTCGAAGGCGATCTGTTCCCAGACCTCGTCACAGACCGCAATGGCGTCATGGGCCACGCAGAACTCCGCCAGCAGGGCCAGATCCTCCTCGGCCCACAGGGTGGCGGCCGGGTTGACCGGATTATTGAGCACCACCAGCCGGGTGCGCGGGCTGAACACCGCTTCCAGCATGGGCCGGTCGATGCGGAAGTGCGGCGGCTTGAGGGTCGCTAGCTTCGGCACGCCGCCGCAACGCCGCACCATCGGCAGGTAGGCGTCGTACAGCGGCTGAAAGAGCACCACCTCGTCGCCCGGCGAGATCAGCGACAGGAAGGCCGCCGCCAGCGCCTCGGTCGCCCCCGAGGTCACCGTCACCTCGCTCAGGCCGTCCAGATCCAGCCCCTGGAACTTCGCATAGTGCCGCGCCGCAGCCTCACGCAGGTCCGGCAGGCCGCGCATCGGCGGATACTGGTTGTAGCCGTTCACGACCTCCCAGGCCGCCTTCTCGCGTACAGCCAGCGGCCCGGGCTCGTCCGGAAACCCCTGGCCCAGGTTGATCGCCCCGGTCTCGCGCGCCAGGCCGCTCATCACCTCGAAAATGGTGGTCGGCAGATCGGCGTAGACGGGATGGACCACGAGGCGACTCCAAACTTGCAGGCGGCCGATGCGGCGCCCCATGCTTCATGCCATGCGCATCGTCGATTTCGAACCCCGCCACGCCCAGGCCTGGAAACGCCTCAACGAAGCCTGGATCGGCAGCCTGTTCGCCATCGAGCCGTCGGACGCCAAGGTGCTGGACGATCCGGTCGGCCAGGTCATCGCGCCAGGCGGCCGCATCTTCATGGCCGAGGATGACCAGGGAGCAGCCATCGGCTGCGCCGGCCTGCTGGCGCTGGACGAGAGCCACGGCGGCGGCTTCGAGCTGATCAAGATGACGGTGGCGGAAGCCGCCCGCGGCACGGGTCTCGGCCGCCGGCTGATGGATCACTGCGTCGCGGCCGCCACGGCCATGGGGGCCAGGCGCCTTTATCTGGAGACCAACTCCAGCCTTGCGCCGGCCTTGAGCCTCTACCGCGCTTCCGGCTTCGTCGACCTGCCGCCGCACGAGACGCCCTATGCGCGGGCCGACGTTTTCATGGAGCGCACGCTTCCCTGAGCCGGGACCATGAACGCGAAACGCCCCCGGAGCGTGAACTCCGGGGGCGTCTTACGCATCGCTAGAGAACCGATCCCTAGTCGAACAGGTTGAAGACCACCGAGGCGATCAGGCCCGTGGCGATGGCCGTCAGGATGACGTCGTCGCCGTGGCGGTAGTAGCCGTAGCCGCGCGGGGGCGGGGGCAGGCGGTAGGCGCGGTAATCGACGTAGTAGCCGCGATCCCGGTAGGCCGGGGGCAGGTACTGGCCACGGGCCCAGCGGCGGTTTTGCTGATAGCCACGCGGGGCGTAGTAGCGGCCGGCGTTGTAGCGACGGTCGGCGCGGCGCTCGTAGCGGCTGTCGCGGCGGTCTTCCCAGCGATCGTAGCGGCTGTCACGACGGTCATCCCGGCGATCGAAGCGGTCGTCGCGACGGTCATCGCGGCGTTCGGCGCGATCATCCCGGCGCTCGCCGCGATCATCCCGGCGCTCGTCGCGACGGTCGGAGCGGTCGTCACGACGTTCGTCGCGGCGCTCATAGCCACCGGCCCCGCCGTAGGGCTGGGCCGCGGCGGCGCCGGCGGAACCCAGAACCGACAGCGCGACAGCGGCGATCAGGAACTTTTTCATGGTCTCAAATCTCCCCGGCGGGCGGTTCGGACCATCCGTGGCCCCCGTCGTTGGAGGCGTTATGACAGGCCCCACTTGAGCCCAACCTGAACGGCGCTGGTCATCTCCCGTTCATGTTCGAATAACGCCGGAAGACGAGACTGAGGTTGTTGGCCGGCATGGCGATGCGGGTATGCAGGGCTAGGCCGTGCGCGGCGGCCAGGGCCTCGATGTACTCCCGCCGCCGGATGCCCCAGGCGGGATTTCGGCTCTTCAGGCTCGCATCGAAGTCCAGATTGGAAGGCGCAGTCTCCACCCCGTCTTCCAGATAGGGCCCGTAGGTGACCAGCACCCCCGCGTCCGGAAGCAGGCGCGAGGCCCCGGAAAACAGGCCCTCCGTGGCCGCCCAGGACGAGATGTGGATCATGTTGATGCAGACGATGGCGTCGGCGCTTTGCACCGGCCAGCTATCCGGCCGGCTGGCGTCCAGCTCGATCGGCTCCAGCAGGTTCGCCGTCCCCGCCTGCGCCCGCCAGGCGGCGATACTGTCCAGCGCCTGCGGATCGGGATCGCTCGGCTGCCACGTCAACCCCGGCAGGTTGGCCGCCATATGCGCCGCATGCTCCCCCGCCCCCGAGGCGATCTCGAGAACCAGGCCGCAGGTTGGAAGATGCGCCCGCAACACCTCCAGAATGAGATCCTTGTTGCGCGCGGTAGCCGGAGAGGAGAGGGCGGTCATGCCTCGACCTTAGCGAGGTTCGCACGGTTTCGCTCTCCCCCATGAAATGGGGGAGTGGATGTGGCGAGCGCTGCAAGCGAGCCACACCGAGGGGGTTCCCACCGGCGGTTCAGAACGATAACCTTCCGACGCCGGCGCTGCCCCGCCTCCTTGTCCGTCGCTGACGCTCCGAACCGTCCTCCGCCCCCTCTCGGGGGCGGAGAGCGAAGCCTCCCACCCGGCTCGCCCGCCGCCGACGCCGCAACGGGGTGGTTCAACGGGGGTCCAATCGGCGGTGAGGGCCGCCTTAAAGTTGCTTTTCCGCCGCACCCAACGCGCGATTAAGGGGTTGAAAAAGCACAAAAACCGCCGTCTGCGCCAGCCTCGCCGTGCTATAGTCGCTTCGCTACCGCAAACCACCCCGACAACCGAAACCGCTGGCGGACAGCCCCCAACCCGCTAGGTTTCCTCCCATGTCCGCCCCGCTCATCCAGTTCGCCTCCGTCAGCAAGCTCTACGCGGGTCAGACCGCCGTCGACGCCGTCACGCTTGCCATCCCGGCCGGCCAGTTCGTCGCCGTCGTCGGCGCGTCGGGCTCCGGCAAGACCACCCTGACCAAGATGATCAACCGCCTGGTCGATCCTGCTTCCGGCCAGGTCCTCGTCGAAGGCGCCGACGTCGCCGCACAGGATGCGGTCCAGCTCCGCCGCCGCATCGGCTACGTCTTCCAGGGCGTCGGCCTCTTCCCCCACCTGAGCGTGGCCGAGAACATCGCCATCACACCGCGCCTGCTCAGATGGCCGGTCGGCGAGATCACCGCCCGCGTCACCGAACTCCTGGGTCTCGTCGATCTGCCGCGGTCTTACGCCGCCCGCCGCCCCGACCAGCTGTCCGGCGGCGAGCGCCAGCGGGTCGGCGTCGCCCGGGCTCTGGCCGCCAGGCCCGCCATCCTCCTGATGGACGAGCCCTTCGGCGCCCTCGACCCCATCACCCGCGAGGCCCTCGGCCGCGCCACCCGCGAGCTGCATGACAAGCTCGGCCTGACCACCGTCATGGTCACCCACGATGTCCAGGAGGCCCTGCTGCTGGCCGACCGTATCCTGGTCATGGCCGGTGGCAGGCTCGTCGCCGACGCCAGCCCCCGCGAGCTTCTCAAGGGCCACCCCGACCCGGCCGTCGCCGCCCTCATCGACACCCCCGCCCGCCAGGCCCGCGCCCTCTCTGCGCTCATGGGAGCGGACCAATGAGCGAGCAGACAGACGCCGCCTGGGCCCTGCTGCCCGACTATCTCTCCCAGCACGTCCTGCTCAGCGCCGCCGCCCTCGGTCTTGGCCTGCTGATCAGCCTGCCGCTGGCCGTGCTGGCCGCCCGCAGTCCGCTCATCCGCTGGCCGGCGGTGACCTTCGCCGGTCTCATCCAGACCATCCCGGGCCTCGCCCTGCTGGCCCTGTTTTACCCGCTGCTGCTGGCCCTCTCCGGCTTCACGGAAAGCGCCCTCGGCTTCCGCCTGCAGGCGCTCGGCTTCCTGCCGGCCCTGCTGGCCCTGACCCTCTATTCGATGCTGCCGATCCTGCGGAACGCCGTCGCCGGCCTGACCGGGGTCGATCCGGCCGTGCGCGAGGCCGCCGACGGGGTCGGCATGACGCCTGCGCAGAAGCTCTTCCGCGTCGAAGCCCCCCTGGCCGCCCCGGTCATCATGGCCGGGGTCCGCACCGCCGCCGTCTGGACCATCGGGGCAGCCACCCTGTCGACGCCGGTCGGCCAGACCAGTCTCGGCAACTACATCTTCTCCGGCCTGCAGACCGAGAACTGGGTCTTCGTCCTGTTCGGCTGCGCCGCCAGCGCCGTCCTGGCCCTGACCGTCGATGGCCTGCTGGGCCTGGTCGAGCGCGGCGTGGCCAGGCGCCAGACCCTGCCGGTCCTGGCCGGCGCCGTCCTGCTGCTCGCCGGTGTCGCCGCCGCCGCCGTCCCCGGCCTGCTGAACGCCAGCAAGCCGACCTACGTCGTCGGGGCCAAGAACTTCTCCGAGCAGTACATCCTCGCCGACCTGATCGGCGCGCGCCTGACCGCTGGCGGATCGCAGGTCGCCCGTCGGGACGGGCTCGGCTCTGCCGTCGCCTTCCGGGCCCTCGAGGCCGGCGAGATCGACGTCTATGTCGACTACAGCGGCACCCTGTGGACCAACGTCATGGGCCGCAAGGACACCCCGCCCCGCCCCGAACTGATGGCCCAGCTCACCGCCTGGATGGCGAACGAAAAGAAGGTCACCGTCCTCGGCTCGCTGGGCTTCGAGAATGCCTACGCTCTGGCCATGGACCGCAAGCTGGCGGCCTCTCTGGGCATCGAGACCATCGCCGACCTCACCACCCAGGCCCCGGCCCTGACACTTGGCTCCGACCTGGAGTTCCTGTCGCGGCCTGAATGGGCTTCGATCGAGGGCGCCTACGGCCTGAACTTCGGCAAGGAGAAGTCCTTCAACCCGACCTTCATGTACCGGGCGCTGGCGAGCGGCG
>JAUMCZ010000081.1:18229-36519 GCA_032122215.1 Caulobacter sp. | reverse complement strand
CAGCCGGGGTGCTGCTGGCCCGGATCATCGTGCCGGAGAAGAAGGGCGAGGGCGGGGTCAACGTCGATTACACCTCGCTGCTGCGCTACGAGAGCTCGATCGACGCCATCACCAAGGGGGTGGCGGACGGGCTGATGGTGGTGCTGAACATCAGCGCCATCCTGATCGTCTTCGTGGCCCTGGTGGCCATCGGCAACGAGATCCTCGGCCTGCTGCCGCCCATCGACGGCGAGAAGGTCAGCGTCGAGCGGGTGCTCGGAATCGTCTTCGCGCCTCTGGCCTGGTCGCTGGGCGTCAACTGGGACGAGGCGGGCAAGGCCGGCTGGCTGCTCGGGGTCAAGCTGATGCTGACCGAGTTCATCGGCTTTATCGAGCTGGGACGGATCCCGGCCGGGGAGATGAGCGAGCGCACCCGGATGATCATGACCTACGCCCTGTGCGGCTTCGCCAACGTCGGGTCGGTGGGCATTACGGTGTCGGGTCTGGGCGTGCTGATGCCGGAGCGCCGGGCGGAGGTGATCGGCATGGTCTGGAAGGCGCTGCTGGGCGGCTTCCTGGCCACCTGCATGACCGCCGCCGTCGTCGGCGCCATGCCGCGCGAGCTTTTCGGCATCGCGCCGGACGCAGCCCCGGCCGCCGTCGCCCCGGCTCCGGCCGCGGCGCCGCCCACCAGGCCGGCGCCGGTCATCGGACAACCCAAGGCCGCCCCCGAAGCGCCGAAATCATAAGAAAAACGGGACGAACGCCATGAAACTCTATGACAGCTTCCGCGCGCCCAATCCGCGCCGGGTCCGCTGGTTCCTCGCCGAGAAGGGCAATCCGGCCGGGCTCGAGGTGATCAACCTCGATGTCTTCAAGGGGGAGCACAGGACCGAGAGCTTCCTGTCCAAGGCCGGCCTGCCCAACGTGCCCGCCCTCGAGATCGACGACGAGACGACCATCACCGAGTCGGTGGCCATCTGCCGCTATTTGGAGAGCGTCTATCCCGAGCCCAACATGTTCGGCCGCGACGCGAAGGAAGCCGCGGTGTTCGAGATGTGGCTTCGGCGGGTGGAGATGATGCTGGCGACGCCGCTGATGCTGGCCGTGCGCCACAGCCACCCGGCTCTGGCGGCGCTGGAGACCCAGGTGCCGGAGATCGCCGCGAGCAACCTGGCCGGCGGGACCCGGGCCATCAAGATCTTCAACCGCCAGCTCAAGGACAGCGAGTTCATCGCCGGTGACCGCATCAGCATGGCCGACATCGTCGCGGCCACGGCCATCGACTTCTCGCGCATGGCCAAGTTCGCCATCCCCGAGGAGATGGAGGCGGCGAAGCGTTGGTACGACGCCATGATGGCGCGGCCGGCGGCGGCGGCGGGGGTGAAGGCCTAGCCGGCCATCAGTTCCAGAGACCGCACCTGGTCAGCCAGGGTCGGGCCGGCGGCGATGACGAAGATCTCGTCGGCGGTCGTCTCCGCCAGTTTGGCGGCCAGTCCGGCGCGAACGGTCGGGCCGTCGCCGACCAGGGCCCGCGCCTCGGCGTCGGCGATGGCCCTGTGCCCGGCGTGCTGGGCCAGCCGCTGCTCGGCGACCTGCAGCGAAGGATAGGGCTCCTTCAGGCCCTCGGCCTCGCCGACCACCCAGGCCCGGCGCGGGGCGTCGAGGCGGCGGGCCTCTTCAGCCGTGTCGGCGGCGAAGGCGGCGATGGCGATGGCGGCGTTCGGCTGTCGGCGGAACAGCGAAGGGCGGAAGGCGGCGCGGTAGGAGTCGATGGCGGCCTTGCTGCCCTGGCCGGTGATGAACTCGGCGTAGACCATGCCGACGCCCAGCTGGCCGGCGATGGCGGCGCTCTTGTCCGAGGAACAGAGCACGAAGAGGTCGGGGTGCGAACGGCCCCAGGGCTGGGCCCGCACGCCCTTGGCCGGGTGGTTGAGCGGGAAGGGCTGTTTGCCGCCGGCGTCGAGCAGCCAGGACTGCAGCAGGCTGAAGAAGGTCGGGAAGGATTGCAGGCCGGCGGTGCGCAGGGCCTGGCCGGTCAGTTCGTCGGCGCCGATGGCGCGGCCGATCCCCAGGTCGATCCGGCCGGGAGCCAGCGCCTCCAGGGTCATGAACTGCTCGACCACCTTCAGCGGGCTGTAGTTGGCCAGCAGCACGGCGCCGCTGCCCAGGCGGATGCGGGAGGTCGCCTGGGTGAGGGCGGCGATCAGGATCTCCGGCGCGGTCCCGGCGTGGGAGTCGGTGGAGTGATGCTCGGCCACCCAGTAGCGCCGATAGCCGAGGCCGTCGGCGACCTTGGCAAGTTCGACGCTGACGCGAATGGCTTCGGCCGGGGTGGCGCCGGCCTGGATCGTCGAAAGATCGAGGATGGAAAGAGGCAGGGTCATGCTCTGCCGTTCCTGCCCGCGCCCAGGAGCGGGCGCAAGGGCAGGCGATCAGACGTTGCGCGAGACCGTGGTGAAGAGGCCGTCGTCGTGAGCGGTGCTGAGCCCCGCCACGGCAAGCGCGGTGGTGAGCACCAGCGATGAACAGATAATGAGGAACAGTTTCCTCATGGCTAAATCTCCGTGTCTACGAGCCTGTAGGTGGGAGATCGCCGTTCCGAATTCAACTTAACCTTAGGTCATGTTGCCTGAAGCTTTTGTCAGCCCGCTGTGAGGTGAGCTTCAGGACGCACCAGCCGTCGTCACCTGGATCTCGATGACCACGAACTCGGCCGGCAGGATCGGGGCGATGGATATCAGGACATTGGCGACGCCCTGGTCGATATCGGCAGGCGATGTCGTCGAGGCGTCGCAGGCCACATTGAAACTGAGAAAGGCGCCCTGGTTCATCAGGCTCTGCAGGAAGGTCGAGATCTGCAGGCGCAGCTGCGCCCAGAGCGCAGGTCCGTTGGGCTCGAACACGGTCCACTGGCAGCCGGCCTGGATGCTGTCTTCGATGTAGAGAAACAGCCGGCGAACCTGGACGTAACGGAAATCGTCGGACATCAGTGCGGCGCCGGCCAGGGTGCGGGCCCCCCAGATCACCGGGCCGTAGGTGGGGAAGCTTCGCAGGGCGTTGATCCCGGCCGGGTTGAGCAGATCGCTGTCTTCGTCGGTCAGCGGCAGGGCGAGCCCATTGATGCCGTTCAGGGCCGTGAGCAGGCCGGCCGGCGCCTTCCATACGCCGAGTTGGATGTCGGTGGCGGCATAGACGCCGGCGACAACGCCCGAAGGCGGGAAGGGCGTCTCGTGCAGCACGGCCGGGAAGTAGACGGCGGCGTTGCGACCGAGGTCCTGGGACATCAGCGGCGTGGCGATCTGTTGATCGGCCGCGGCCTTGGCAGACGTCCAGGCGGCGGGCGGATCAACGAGCAGGAAGGCGCGGCGGGCCTGGCAACAGGCGGCGGCGCTCTGCCAGACGGTCACGGGGATGTCCTGACCCGGTTGGTCGGGCGGGATGACCAGCAGGTTGAAGGCGGCGGCCTGATCCAGCGCCGACAGGCCGTCGGTGAGGTCCTGGGCCGACAGCGCCGGACTGTCCATTCCGCCGGCCCCGGTGGCGGTTGCGCCCTGCGCTGGCGGCGCGGCGGGGAGAAGGGGCTGGCCGTGGCCGTCCAGGGCGACCCGCAGAAACCGGGAGTTTGCCGCCAGCACAAGGTCCACCCGCTGGCTCGTGTCGGTCGCATCGATGCTGAGGCCGGTAAAGACTTCGGTCCGGGTCTGGCCACCCAACACCAGGCTGGCCTCAAGCGTGAACGTCCCGTCGGCGGCGACGCTGGTCACCGTGGCCGTGAGGCTGTCGCCCCAGGCGCCGGGGTCGGCGGCGACGAGGGACAGGCCGCCCGGCCGCAGACCGGACTGGGCCGCCCCTTCAGCCGCCAGCCGGATGACAAGGGCATCCGTGCCGCCGTTGACGAAGAAGTCCGACAGGCTCTGGCCCATCGGCGCGCCCGTCCAGTCCGGTCCGAACAGGCGATGGACGTCAGCCAGACTGTTGCAGACAACCGGCGTCGCCACCGGTCCCATGGGCGCGCGACCAAGGAAGGCGGTCACGCTGGTTGGCACGCCGCCTATGGCGTGGAGGGGGCTGGGGACTTCCTGAGTGTAGACGCCCGGATAGGTGATCGACATGGCTTGCCCCCGTTTGACGAGGATGAGCCTCGCGCAACCGTGACGATCTGTCCATGTCGCCGCATCTACAGGCGGCGCGAAACCCGCTTCACGACGCCCGAGAAGCTCATCATCGGATTGCCGCCGGTCTGGATCAGGCCGCGGACGAAGACCATCGACCTGCCGGCCTTGGTCACCTCGCCGGTGCATTCGATCAGGTCGCCGACGTGGGCCGGGCCGAGGAACTCGCCGCCCAGGCTGACGGTGACCGAATGGCCGCCCTCCAGTTCCTTGTGGGCGATGGCGAACAGGCAGAAGTCGGCGAAGGTCAGCATGCAGCCGCCGTGCATGAAGCCGCCGCCGTTCATGTGGTTCTGCTCGGCCCGGAAGCCGCAAAGGACCGAGCCGTCGGCCTCTTCCTTGAAATAGAAGGGGCCAGACTGGTTCTCGAACGGATCGCTGCTCCAGGATTTCCACCCGGCCCACTCGCCCTCGGTGATCAGTCTGGGTCCGTTGCCGGGTGCTTCGCTGCCGCCGTCCATAGTCGTCCTCGTCTGGTGTATCCGGGCTAGATAGCGGGCCTGAAGGTGCGGCGCGATGGGAGAAATCGCGGCTTTCGGAAGACGTTCTCTATTGTTGCCTGTAAGAGGCGACCATGACCTCGCCGATCGAAGACGCCATCCTCTCCCAACTTGCCGACCTGCCGGCCGGCAAGAGCATCGACCCCGCCAATGTGGCCAAGACCATTCTGCCGGAGCGCTGGCAGCGCGCCCTGGGCCAGGTGCGCTCGACGGCTGTCGGGATGGCGCGGGCCGGGCAGGTGGTGATCCTGCGGCACAACAAGCCGGCCAATCCTGACACCTTCAAGGGCGTCTATCGGCTCAGGCTGCCGATGGAAGGCGACCTCATTCCGAGCGGCGAAAGCGATGCCGGCGATGAGTCGGCGGAAGACTAGCCGCGTCGAAGCGGGATGAGCCTCGACGCCGTTCTTGCCGATATCGCCGCCTGCCGCGCCTGCGCCGGCGAGCTGCCGCATGAGCCGAGGCCCGTGACCCGGGTCTCGGGCCAGACCCGCCTGTTGATCTGTGGCCAGGCGCCGGGGCGGCGGGTGCATGAGAGCGGGGTTCCGTTCGACGATCCGTCGGGCGAGCGGCTGCGGGCCTGGATGGGCATCGACCGGGCGACCTTCTATGGGCGGGCCGAGATCGGGGTGGCGGCCATGGCCTTCTGCTTTCCGGGGACCAACCCCAAGGGTGGCGACTATCCGCCGCCGCCCCGCTGCGCCCAGCTTTGGCGGCCGCAATTGATGGCGGCGCTGCCGAAGATGGAGCTGACCCTGCTGGTCGGGGGCTACGCGCAGGTCTGGGCGCTGGGCGACCGCGCCAAGCGGAACATGACCGAGACCGTGGCAGCCTGGACCGAGTATCTGCCCCACTATCTGCCGATGCCGCATCCCAGCTGGCGCAACACCGCCTGGCTGAAGCGCAATCCGTGGTTCGAGGATGAGGTGACGCCCTATCTTCGCCATCGGGTCGCTGACATTCTGGCGGCATGAACCGCCGCCTGTTCCTGCTCAGCGCCGTCGCCGCCTCGGCCTTGAGCGCCTGCGCGCCCATGGCCCTGCAGACGCCGCTGACGCCGGCGGCGGAATTCGCTGGTCCCGGCTTCGACGGCGCGTGGTTCGTCAGTTTCGACGGGGCCCGGCTGGGGACGAGCCGCTGGCCGACCGAGGGTGAGCCGAAGGTGGTGCTGGTCGGCCTGCACGGCATGAACGACTACGCCAACGCCTTTCATATGGCGGCGCCCGACTGGGCGGCGCGGGGCATCGCCACCTATGCTTTCGACCAGCGCGGGTTCGGCCGCTCGGTCGGACGGGGCATCTGGGCCGGGCGCGAGCTGATGAGCGAGGACCTGCGGGTGTTCGTGGACCTGGTGAAGGCCAGGCACCCGGGCGTGCCCGTGGTGGTGGCCGGGGAGAGCATGGGCGGGGCTGTGGCCATCTGCGCTTTCGCCTCGGACCGGCCGCCGGCGGCGGATCGGCTGCTGCTGCTGGCCCCGGCGGTGTGGGGCTGGTCCAGTCAGCCGCTGCCCAACAAGACCCTGCTGTGGATCACCGCCCGGGTGACGCCCGACCGGCCGGTCGAACCGCCCGGCTGGCTGACCAGCACCATCCATCCCTCGGACAACAGCGAGGAGATGATGGCCATGGGCCGCGACAGGCTGATGATCTGGGGCGCGCGGCCCGACACCATCAGCGGCCTGGTCGACCTGATGGAGGCGGCCTGGGCGGAGATCGGCGGGATCAAGGTCCCGGTCGCCTACCTCTATGGCGCCAATGATCAGGTGATCCCCGAGACCCCGTCGCGGCAGGCGGCGGCGAGGCTGAAGGTGGGGGACAAGACCGCCTTCTACGCCAAGGGTCACCACCTGCTGATCCGCGATCATCAGCGCCAGACGGTGATCGACGATGCCGCCAGCTTCATGCTGACGCCGGAGGCGCCGCTGCCGTCCGAGGCGCCCCGCATTCCGCCGCCGGGAGTGAAGCCTTCCCGTGTTTGAAGGGTTGTGAGGAAGGCTTGTGCGGCGTAGATCGCCTCTCGCGCATCGCTCTACCCCCAAACGCGAAGTTCTTGGCATGACCCTGTTCGATTCTCCCTCCTTTGAAGGCCATGAGGGCGTTCACGCCTTCTCCGATCCGGCCTCGGGTCTGAAGACCATCATCGCGGTGCACTCGACCACCCTTGGCCCCGCCGCCGGCGGCTGCCGCATGTGGCCCTACGAGAGCGCGGAAGCGGCGTTGGAAGACGCGCTGAAGCTGTCGCGGGCGATGAGCTTCAAGAACGCCATGGCCGGGCTGGACCTGGGCGGCGGCAAGTCGGTGATCATCGGCGATGCGCGCAAGGACAAGACTCCGCAGCTGTTCCAGGCCTTCGGCCGCGCCGTCGAGCGCGTCGGTGGCCGCTACTGGACCGCCGAGGACGTCGGCGTCTCGCCGGCCGACCTTGAGGAGGCCCGCAAGGAGACCCGCTACGTCGCCGGCCTGGAAGGCCACAAGGCCGCTTCGGGCGACCCCAGCCCGGTGACCGCCGAGGGCGTGTTCCGGGGCGTGCGGCTCTGCGTCGAGCGGGCCTACGGCCGGGACCTGAACGGCGTCACCGTCGCCATCCAGGGCGTCGGCCATGTCGGCGCCTATCTGGCTGACAAGCTGCACGCCGCGGGGGCCAAACTGATCATCACCGACGTCAACCAGCCGGCGCTGGACGCCGTCGCCGCCCGCACCGGCGCGCAGGTTGTGGCGCCGGACGCCATCTTCGACGTCGAGGCCGAGGTCTTCGCCCCCTGTGCGCTGGGCGGCGCGGTCAGCTTCGACACGCTTGGCCGGCTGAAGGGCCGGGTCGTGGCGGGCGGGGCGAACAATCAGCTGGCCTCGCCGGAGGTTGGCCAGGCCCTGTTCGAGAAGGGCCTGCTCTACGCCCCCGACTACGTCATCAACGGCGGCGGCATCATCAACGTGGCGGCGGAGATCCGCGGCCTTGAAACGGACAGCGCCTTCGACCAGGCCTGGGTCGATACCAAGCTCGACACCCTGGCGCTGACGCTGGCGCAGGTGCTGGACCGCGCCGTGGCCGAAGGACGACCGACCGACGCCGTGGCCAACGAAATGGCCCGGGAGCGGATCGCCGCCGGGGCACGGGGGTAGGGTTCGGCGTGATGAGTGTCGAAGCGCTATTGTAGCGCTTAAGCCTGTGCTTGTCCGATCAATAATCTAGTAGACTCAATAGTTTGAAGTGGACAAGCGGCCGACAAAAGTCGGCCCGGCGGCCGGCAGATTCCCGACAGGCGGACAACAGGGACCCAACCAAAAGACGCCCGAGAGGGGACACACGGCATTGCCCGGCCGCCGGCGGTGTGAGGCCTGGGTAAGGCCGCTTTGAAGAGACGGTGAAGAAGGTGGCCAAATTGCCTAAGCCGGAAGCGGCCCCTTCGAAGGGCGGCTAGGGGTGGGAAGCGGACGTGATGTTTTACCGGGCCGGTCCAGATGACGATCACAACGATCATCAGTCCTTGGTCGAGTTTGATTGGGATTTCCCGTTTCTTCTCACCCTGCTTCCGTGCACCACGACCGTTAACCAGAAGGCCACCGGCAATCCAATAGCGATCAGGAGGGGCAGCTCAACGCCGAAGCTTCTCGGCACCAATGCCAAGCCGAGCATGAAGGCTGCGGTCGCAGTGGTCAGCGTGACATTGCCCCTGAACCTAGTCGACGCATATCGGGAGAAGCGATCAAACCAGCTTTGATTGGACCGCGACATTTCGACCAAGCTCCCTCTCAATCCAGTTCGCGTGCGATGCGGAAGCCCATGTTGACTTCACGTCCAATGGTCGCCTGACGGGCTGCAGAGCGCATTTGGTCGACGCCTCCGGTGAACGAGCCGCCGCGGAAGACATTGTCTTCGCCGCCTCGGGCGCAATCGGTCACCCAGGGCGAGCCATCTGCAGGAATCCCTTCCAGGTCGACATGGAAGCAATCCTTCGTCCACTCGCGCACATTGCCATGCATGTCGAACAGGCCAAAGGCGTTGGGCGCTGAAAAGCCAACGGTTTCAGTTCGGCGGCCATAGCATCCTGCAATAAATCCCACAGAATTGGGGCCGTCGAAGTTGGCTCTGTTTTCTCTCCCCGCATCGCACGTCGGCTCGGCATCGCCCCAGGAGAATCGACCCGTCGAGCCTGCACGCGCCGCATACTCCCACTCGGCCTCGCTGAGCAGCCTGTAAGTCTCTCCCGTTTCTGCACTCAGCCACGTCGCGTAAGCCTCGGCATCATCCAAGCTGATGTTGATGACGGGGCGCCGACCACGCCCATAACCGGCATCGCCTGACCAGTCCGGAGACGAAGTCGCACTGCGACCGTGGCGGGAGTTGTCCTGGCAGCCCTGCTTCGCGACGCATCTTTCCCATTCGTCCCACGTGAGTTCATACTTGCCGACGGCAAAGGGCCTCGAGATCGTGATTTCGACTTGCGGACCCTCGGTGAAATCTCGGCCCTTTTCGTTGGCGGGCGAGCCCATGAGAAATCTGCCCGGCGGCACGACAACCATCTCCGGCCCCGAGACACCATCGCTCAGGATGTCGCGAAAGGTCTCGCCGGGCCCGTAGGCGGCCTCTTGGGCGTGTGCAGAAGTCGCCAGCGCAGTCATGGCACAAACCGCCACCAAGGCTAGTCCAAGAGTTCTGCAAGTCATCACCAACGTCCCACGAAATCAGTCAACAACGGGGTGGTTGAGCCCGTTGTTGGCTTTTTGGATAAACTGATAAGCTTGTCACGGACAAGCCAGTTAGCGGGTTGCGAGCGCGCAAATCGGATCTCACGAGCGACAAACGCAAATGTCCGTAACGGGTCGAGAGCCGACCCGAGGCCTTCAGTTTGCAAAGTATATAATCCCCACATATCCCCGACCCCTCTTCAGTCGTCTTCGACAACGACCGTGCAGAGGGCCGGGTCGAGGCGGACGTGGATGCGGTCGCCGACCTGGGGGGCGGTGAGGCTGGGGTAGCGGACAGAGACGACGTTGTCGTTGGCCAGCAGCCTCAGGTCGCAGTGGGCGCCGGCGAAATGGCGGTCGATGACCTCGGCCTCGACTCCCTCGTCCGAGCGGACGAAGGCTTCGGGGCGGGCGACGACGATGTCGCCCCCGGGGCCGCCCGGGATGGCGCCGAAGGGGGTGATGGCCATGCCGTTCTCGATGCGGGCCGGCAGGGCGTTGGCGGGGCCGAGCAGGCGGGCGGCCTCGACGCTGTTGGGCCGCAGGTAGCAGTCCTCGGGCGCACCGGTCTGCAGGATGGCGCCGGCCTGCATGAGGGCCAGGTCGTCGCCCATGCGCATGGCCTCTTCTGCGTCGTGAGTGACGATGAGCACGGCGGCGCCGGTCTCGCGCAGGGTTTCGATGGCGGCGTCACGCACCTGTTGGCGCAGCATGCCGTCGAGACCGGAAAAGGGCTCGTCGAGCAGCAGCACCGACGGGGAGGGGGCCATGGCGCGGGCCAGGGCGACCCGCTGGCGCTCGCCGCCGGACAGCTCTGACGGATGAGCCTCGCCGCGCTGCCAGATGTGGGCCCGGGCCATGGCGTCCTCGGCCTGTCGCCGCCGCTCGGCGGCGGGGAGGCCGTGCAGGCCGAACGCGGCATTGCCGAAGCCGCTGAGGTGGGGAAACAGGGCGTAGTCCTGGAAGACCAGGCCGATGCCGCGCCGCTCGGCCGGAACATGGACGCCGGGTCCGGAGACGACCGCGCCGGCCTTGAGGATCTCGCCGCTGTCGACGGGCTCGAGGCCGGCGATCAGCCGCAGCAGGGTGCTCTTGCCGCAGCCGCTGGGGCCCAGCAGGCAGGTAATGCGGCCGGCCTGCAGGGTGAGGCTGGCGCCGCGCAGGGCGCGCTCCTCGCCGTAGGTGCGGCGAACGTCTCGAACCTCGAGGGCGAAGGTTTGGGGCGGCGGGCTCATGCATCCTCCCGTCGACGATGACCGCTCATATTGGCCCCGGCGCGCGGGTCGAGCGCAAGATAAACCGGGCCGGCCAGCAGGGTGACGGCGCCGAGGGCCAGGTAGGGCAGGGTGAAACTGGCCGGCGTCAGGACGCCATCGCCCGGCCCGAGGCTGCGGGCGAAATGCAGCATCAAGCCCCCGAAGCTGACTCCAAGGGCCAGGCCGATCTGCTGGCTGACCGCCTGCAGGGTCGAGGCGGCCGGGACCTTGTCGGCCGGAATGTCTGAGAAGGCGATGGTGTTGGCGGGGATCATCTGGTTGGCGCGGGCGAAGCCGGCCAGGAACAGCAGGATCATGATGACCACGGCCGGGGTGGATCCGGTGAAGAAGGCCGGCGCGGCGGAAAATGCGCCGGTGAACACGACGGCGCCGGTCAGCATGGCCCGGAACCCGACCCGCTTGAGCACGAAGGCGGCGAAAGGCCGGGCGCCGAGAACGCCCAGGCCGCCCGCCAGGGTGACCGAGCCGGCCTGCAGCGGCGTCCAGCCCAGCGCCACCTGCAGCAGCAGGGGCATGAGGAAGGGCCCGGCGCCGACGCCGAGGCGCACGAAGGTCCCGCCCAGGATGCTGGCCCGGAAGGTCGGATAGCGCAGGAGGCCGAGGTCCAGGATCGGCCGGGCCTTGGCGGCGGCCAGGCGCAGGTAGCCCCAGCCACAGGCGATGGCGACGACAACAAGCGCGATCTGCAGCGGCCAGGGGATCAGCCCGACCCCGGCGGTCTCGGCCACGGCGACGACGCCGGTAATGGCGGCGGCCGAGAGGGCGAACCCGCTCCAGTCGAAGCGGCCGGGGTCCGGCATCCGGATGTGGGGCACCCAGCGCATGACCGCCGCCATGCCGAGGATGCCGACCGGCACATTAAGCCAGAATATCCACGGCCAGTCGGCGACCGACAGCACGAAGCCGGCCAGCGGCGGGCCGATCAACGGGCCGACCAGGGCCGGCATGGTGAACCATCCCATGGCGGTCAGCAGCTTTTCCTTCGGCGTCGAACCGACGACGATCAGCCGGGCCACAGGGGTCATCAAGGCTCCGCCCATGCCCTGAATGACACGGAAGGCGACCAGCTGTTCGAGCGAGGTGGCGAAGCCGTTGAGCACCGAGCCGGCGAGGAAGACGGTCATGGCGACCAGGAAGACCCGCCGCGCGCCGAACTTCTCAGCCGCCCAGCCGCTGACCGGCACGAACACCGCCAGGGCCAGGATGTAGCTGGTCAGGGCAAGCTTCAGATGCAGGGGATCAGCGTCGAAGGCCTTGGCCAGGGTCGGCAGGGCGGTCGACAGGGAGGTGGAGTCGATGAACTCCATGAACAGGGCGCTGGCCACCGCCAGCGAGGCGAGGCGCGAGCCGGTCGAGCCCGGCGGCGGGGGCTCCACGGGTTTCGGTGGTTTGGAAACGTCCTGAGCGGTGGGGAGGTCGGACACGGGGTGTCTGTAGAACGCCTTGCCGGGCCACGAAAGGCAGGGCGTGGTTTGCGCCCGCGGATCAGGCGTGCATCATTGCGGCGACGCCGATTTTGAGGTGATGGCTTGTCGATCTGGATCGTGCGCGCGTTCGCCGGCCTCGCCGTTTGCCTGGCGCTGACGACGGCGGTCCCTGCCGGCCAGGACGCGCGGAAGTGCTCGACCCTCCATGGCAGCCTGGAAATGTCGCCCGATGGGCGGCGCGTCGCCTCGCTTCTGCTCTGTTTCACCCGCCAAAGCGCAAGAACCCATCGCCCGACCCAGCTGAGGATCGTCGACCGACACGGCGGCGATGAGATGTTGGTCATCGATGATGTCATGGGCGATATGCTCGGCTGGATGACCCCGTCGGAGGTCTGGTACCTGGCCGAAAGGGCGGGTGTGGGCGTAAAGCCGGTGACCCTCTGGGCCTACGATCCCGTCCGGCGAACCCGGCGCAAGGCCCAGACCATCACGGCCGACAGGCAGCCGGTCGGCCCGTTCAGGGGGGATGGCTGCAGCCTGATCCGCGTGCGCGGCCAGGCGAGCGGCCCCGATGCGCCGGAAACGTGGATGCTGGTCGGCCCGACCGGCTTCACGCCCGTCGCCATCGACGCGGCGACCGACTGGAGGGCTTACTGGCTGGGCGGTTCGCGGCGGTTCGTGATCAGTGCGCCGAAGCCGGGAGACACCCTGCAGAGCCGCTGGACAGTGTCTTGCGACGGCGTCGTCGAAAAGCGCGAGGGGCTGAATGTTCCCTGGTCCCGCCTCAGCCAGCTCAAATGGGCGATGAAGAGCGACACGCTGCTGATGTGGGTCGGGGAAGGCGATTGGGGATCGCCCGAGGCCCGGACGCAGAGCGTGGACGGCGTACGTTTGATCCGCGTGAGAGGGAGCCTGCTGCAGAGCATCGCCGTCTCATCGGATGGCGCCTTTTACGCCGTCCAGCCGATCAGCGCCCCGCTGCAGGTGTTTCGCAGTGAGGACAACGGTCTTGTCGGCGAAACGCCGGCGGTCGATGACGACCGGGACTACCGGTTCTCGCCGGACGGGCGGTCGGTGCTGTTCGTCGACGATCGGGAAGCGATAAAGATCCGGGCCTTGCCGGCGACCAGGGCCGACTGACCCTCAGTCGCCGCGCGGAATGCCCCGGCGGGCTTTCGGCGCGGGCAGGCGCTTGCCGCCGCTGACCGTGAAAGACAGGCCGAAGACGGTGTCGTCCCGCTTGTAGCCATAGGCGCCGATTTCGCGCTGGGTGGCGGCGGCGGAGATCTGCATCGGGCCCTTGCGCCAGCCGAGACCGAGCTGGACCTTGCCGTACTCGGCCAGCTTTTCGACCGTCCAGCGCTGGGACTTGTTGCGACCCTTTTCGCCGAAGTTGAAGCCAAGGGCGTCGCCCGAGGTTGCGGCGAAGGCGAACCAGCGGCCCTTCTTGCTACGGGACGGGCTGACATCGACCTGCACGCCGAAGCGCTTGGCGTCGAACAGGCGGCCGCGGGGCGCGATCTGCGCGGCGGCGGGGTTCTGACGGCTGTCGCGGCCGCCGAAGGAGAGGCCGGAGCCGGGGTTGAGCGGGCTCTCGTTGGTCAGGCTGATGGTCAGCCGTCGCATGGGATTGAACAGGCCCACCGGGGCCGGAGAAGACGAGGGGGCGAGGGCCTGGCGGACCGCCGGGCTGGCGTAGGCGGCGACGCGCGGCTCCGCATAGCCCGTCGGGGCGGGATCCGCCTTCGGGACAAAGCGGGCCATCATCACGGCCTGGGGATCGGGCGCCGGCGTGGCGTCGGCGGCGGCCAAGGCGACAACCTGGCCCGGGTGGGTGATCGGCGCGGCCACGCGTGGCGCGCCGGCCAGTTCGATCACCGGGTTCGGCGCATCGTCGAAGCGGCTGGTGCGGATCGGCGCGTCCGGGTCGTCGGGAACACGATTGGTTCCGGCAAAGGCGCCGGCGAGGTCGGCGTTCTTCAGCAGGCTGGTGTCGGACAGGCCATCGGAAGCCGCGCCGGTGACGGACGCCGCCGACATCACCGCGAAAGACGCGGCGGTCAGGCTGGTCAAGGCTATTCCGGCAAACGGCCGCATCTACTCCCCCGAATGCGTCCCTGTTAACCGAAGTTAACCTGACGCCCGGCGCACGCAAGCCCAGTCGCTGTTAAGGCGAGCAGTGTTCGATCACTTTTCGTGTCCCCTGGCCCGGACGCCAGCGATGATCGGGTGGTCAGTGCGCCGGGCGGCGCTTGGGGACGGGGCGGTCCGGGATCGTGGCGCTACCCCTTTTCAGCCTTCTGACCGTGCTGAGGCTGGGGCGCGGATTTGCAGAAGGCGTGTCGCCAGGCCGGCTGCTGCTGCTGGAAATTCGAAGTCATGACGCACTACTCCCAACGATAACGGCCTCTCCGGGCCTTCAGGCGGCCGCCGCCAGATCTTCGGCGGCCGAAACAGTGACGTTGACGATGAGTTCGCTTCGGCCGGGATGACCGATCAGGGTGCCGCTGACCGGAGCGGCCTCGCGCGGGGTGCGGCTGACGGCGACGGGGATCAGGTCGGGCGACTCGGCCAGACCGTTGGTCGGGTCGAATTCGGTCCAGCCGAGGTCCGGCAGGAAGACTTCGCACCAGGCATGGGTCGCGCCGGCCCCGCGAAGGGTGGCGGCCGGGCTGTGCAGGTAGCCGGTGACGAAGCGGGCCGCGAAGCCGGCGCGGCGTAGCGTCTCGACCATCAGCCAGGCGAAGTCGCGGCAGGTGCCGGCCCGGGTGGCCAGGGTTTCAGCGGGGGTCTGGACGCCCTCCTCGTAGCGGGCCTTGTAGGCAAAGGCGTCGATGGCCCGGTTCATGCGCAGAAGGAAGTCGAGGGCCGGCTCGTCCGGCGCTGTCATCTGCTCCGCCAGCCAGGCCGTGACGGAGGGGTCGTCCTCGCTGTCGGGAACCCTGTAGGGGGCCAGCGCCGCCTGATCATCGCGGCTGTAGGCGATCGGCATGGCCGAGTGAGGGTTGTCAGGGTGGAAGGGGGCCAGCGGGGCCGGGAAGCGCTCGATGATCAGCTGACTGATGATGGCCAGTTCGGTCGCCTCGCCCTGCGGCGTGAACCAGCAGACGCAGTTGCCGTAGGCGTCGTAGGTCCAGCGGATGCCGCCCGGCGGGCTGACGGCCAGGGAGGCCTTCTCGACCTTCAGCCCATGACTGTCGCGGGGCCGCACCAGCAGTCGCTGGGGCCCGAACGCAACCGGCTTTTCATAGCGGTAGCGGGTTTCGTGCTGGATCATAAGGCGCGTCACTGGGGCGGAACCGCGCGCGAAGTGTTTGGTTCCAAAGCATTTTTGCGACAGAAGCATAGACAGAACAAAAGCAGAACCCTAGAACGGCCTTATGGCCGTACTCGATCTGAAGCGTAAACTGTCCATCCTCTCCGACGCCGCCAAATATGACGCCTCCTGCGCCTCGTCGGGATCGAGCAAGCGGAATTCGGTCGGCGGCAAGGGGGTGGGTTCGACCGAGGGCATGGGCATCTGCCATGCCTATGCGCCGGACGGGCGGTGCATCAGTCTGTTGAAGATCCTGCTGACCAATTTCTGCATCTACGACTGCGCCTACTGCATCAACCGGGTGTCCTCGAACGTGGCCCGGGCGCGGTTTACGGTGCAGGAGGTCGTCGACCTGACCCTGGGGTTCTACAAGCGCAACTATATCGAGGGCCTGTTCCTCTCCTCGGGGATCATCAAGTCCGGCGACTACACGATGGAAGAGATGGTGCGGGTCGCCAGGAGCCTGAGGCTCGACCATGATTTTCGGGGCTACATCCACCTGAAACTGATCCCGGAAGCCTCGCCGGCCCTGGTGCTGGAGGCGGGGCTCTATGCGGACCGGGTGTCGATCAACATCGAGCTGCCGAGCGACGCCAGCCTGACCGCCCTGGCCCCGCAGAAGGATGTGCGGGTGATCAAGAAGGCCATGGGCGGGGTGCGGCTGGCCATCGACGAAGGCAAGGAAAAGGGCCGCAAGACCCGGCCGCCGCGGTTCGCACCGGCCGGGCAGTCGACGCAGTTGATCATCGGGGCCGACGCCTGCAGCGATGGCGAGATCCTGGGGCGCAGCGCCCGGCTCTACGGCGGCTATGGGCTGCGGCGGGTCTACTATTCGGCCTTCAGCCCGATCCCTGACTCGTCGCGAAGTCTGCCTCTGGAGCGGCCGCCGCTGCTGCGGGAGCATCGGCTGTACCAGGCTGACTGGCTGATGCGGTTCTACGGGTTCGAGCGGGACGAGATCGTCGCCGACGAGGGCAATCTCGATCTGGCCATCGATCCCAAGCTGGCCTGGGCGCTCAGCCACCGTGAGAGCTTTCCGGTCGATGTGAACAAGGCGGACCGCGAGGCTCTGCTACGCACCCCGGGTCTGGGGGTGAAGACGGTCGACCGGATGATCGCGCTGCGGCGGCAGAAGCGGCTGCGGCTGGACGACGTGAAGCGGCTGGCCCGCGGGGTGGAGAAGGTCAAACCCTTCATCGTCACCGAGGACTGGACGCCGGGGTCGCTGACCGACCGGCTCGATCTGCGCCGGCAGGTGGCGCCCGAGCAGCCGAGGCTGCTGTGAAACTGGTTCGACTGAGCGGGCCGACCGACTTCGAAGGCTGGCGGCAGGCGGCGCGTTCGCTGCGGCTTCAGGGCGTCGAGCCCAACGCCGTGGTCTGGGCGGTGGCGGGGGAGGGCGATCTCTTTGCCGAGCCGGTCGGCGGGGTGGAGGAGGGGCCTGCCGCCGCCGCGCCGGCTTTTCGCACGCCGCGCGCCTTCGTCGAACTGGCGCAGGACGTCATCTGCCACCGGGACGGCGACCGGTTCGATCTGCTCTATCGGCTGCTCTGGCGGCTGGAGCCGGCGCCGAACCTGATGCTGGACATCACCGACCCGGACGTCGCCCGGGCCCGTGAGCTGGCCAGGAATGTGTCCCGGGCCAGTCACAAGATGAAGGCCTTCGTCCGCTTCCGGAAGATCGAGGGCGTTGAACCGGAAGCCTACGCCGCCTGGTTCGAGCCGGCGCACTACGTTGTCGAGCGGACGTCGGGGTTCTTTGTGCGGCGGTTCACGGGGATGCTGTTCTCGATCCTGACGCCCGATCTCTGCTGTCACTGGGACGGCGAGGCGCTGAGCTTTTCGCCGGGAGTGTCGCGCGACCAGGCGCCGGCCGACGATGTGCTGGAGGACTACTGGCGGACCTACTACGCCTCGATCTTCAACCCGGCCCGGCTGAAGGTGAAGGCCATGCAGGCCGAGATGCCCAAGCGCTATTGGCGCAACCTGCCGGAGGCCCGGCTGATCCCGGAGCTGATCGCCACCGCCGGTGACCGGACCGCGGCCATGGTCGCCGCCGCGCCGACGGCGCCTTCGCGTCATGCCATGAAGGCCGTTCGGCCGCTGCCGGCCGCGCCGGTTTCGGAGGGCCAGCCGACGTCGCTGGCGGACCTGGCCGCCTTCGTCGATGGCTGTCGCCGGTGCGACCTGTGGCGCGACGCCACCCAGAGCGTGCCGGGCGAAGGGGCGGCGCAGGCGCGGCTGATGTTCGTCGGAGAGCAGCCGGGCGACCAGGAGGATCTGGCGGGCCGACCGTTTGTCGGGCCGGCGGGCCAGATGTTCGATCAGGCGCTGGAGAAGGCGGGGGTGCCGCGCGAGGCGACCTATGTCACCAACGCTGTGAAGCACTTCAAGCACGAGCTGCGCGGCAAGGGGCGACTGCACAAGACGCCGGAGACGCCGGAGATCGTCGCCTGCCGCTGGTGGCTGGACCATGAGCGGCGACTGATCCGGCCGCGGGTGATTGTCGCTCTGGGGGCGACGGCGGCGCAGGCGGTGTTCGGCAAGGCGATGCCGATCAAGGCCAGCCGGGGCAGGGCGATCCAGCTCGAGGACCAGGCCCAGGGGGTGGTGACCTATCACCCGTCCTACCTGCTGCGCGTGCCGGACGCGAAGGCCAAGGCGGAGGGGTTTGCGGCGCTGGTCGAGGATATGGCGCTGGCGTGGAGGCTGGCAGCTTAGAGGCGGATGCGATGGTTCGCTCTCCGCCCACGAGGTGGGCGGAGGACGGTTCGGAGCGTGAGCGACGGACCAGGAGGCGGGACCGGCGGTTCAAGGTTAGAACCTCTTACCGCCGGTGGGGCCCCCCTTGTTTGTTGGTTGGCTGCTAGGTTGAGCTGTCTTCCGGGACGCTCGCCTGGTGTTAGCCGCACCAGGCGAGCTGTCGGTGGA
>JAUMCZ010000081.1:0-18219 GCA_032122215.1 Caulobacter sp. | reverse complement strand
CGTCCTTCAACGCGGTCAGCCTTGGACCAAGACCCAAGCCGCCTGAACATGGTTGCTCGGTTTGGCTCGCTTGCAGCGCTCGCCAAAGCCACTCCCCCATCTTCGATGGGGGAGAGCGAGCCGCTACGGCATCAGAGCTTCACCGGCTCCATCTTCGGGGTCAGCAGATGGACCACCAGCAGGGCCAGCAGGTAGGCGCTGGCGGCGACCACGAAGATCGGCGTGTAGCTGCCGATCTTGTCGAGCACCCAGCCGGCGTACTTGGCCATGGCCATGCCGCCGAAGGCCCCGACCATGCCGCCGATGCCGACCACCGAGCCCACCGCCGAGCGCGGGAAGACGTCGGAGGGCAGGGTGTAGAGGTTGGCCGAGAAGCCCTGGTGGGCGGCGGTCGCCACGCCGATGATGAGGACGGCCATCCAGAGGTTGTCGACCACGGCGCCGAGACAGACCGGCACGGCCAGCAGGGCGCAGATCAGCATGGCGGTCTTGCGAGCGGCGTTGAGGCTCATGCCGCGCTTCATCATCGCCGAACTCATCCAGCCGCCGCCGACGCTGCCGACGTCGCTGAGCAGGTAGATGCAGACCAGCGGGATGCCGAAGGTCTTGAGGTCGAGGCCGTGCTTCTTGGACAGGAAATCGGGAAGCCAGAAGAGGAACATCCACCAGATCGGATCGATCAGGAACTTGCCCAACGCATAGGCCCAGGTTTCCTTGATGGTCAGCAGCTTCAGCCAGCCGACCTTCTCGACCGGATCGGCGGGGTCCTGTTCGATCCACGCCAGTTCGGCGGCGCCGAGCGACTTCTGCTCGCGCGGGCGGCGGTAGACGATCAGCCAGATCGGCAGCCACAGCAGGCCGGCGATGCCGGTGACGATGAAGGCCGCCTGCCAGCCGAAGGCCAGCACCAGGGCCGGGACGACCAGCGGGGTGACGATGGCGCCAATGTTGGTGCCGGCGTTGAACAGGCCGGTGGCGAAGGCGCGCTCCTTCTTGGGGAACCACTCGGCCACCGCCTTGATACCACCCGGGAAGCCGCCGCCTTCACCGATGCCGAGCAGGACGCGAGCGGCGATCATCTGGTTCAGCGAACCCACGCCGGCGTGGGCGATGTGGCCGATCTGCCAGATCAGGAAGGCGATGCCGAAGCCCCAGCGGGCGCCGATCCGGTCGATGAAGCGGCCGAACAGCAGGTAGGAGACGGCGTAGGCGGCCTGGAACCAGAAGATGATGTCGGCGTACTGGGTCTCGGTCCAGCCGAACTCGGCCGACAGGGTGGGCTTCAGCACGCCCAGCATCTGGCGGTCGACATAGTTGATGACCATCGCCGCGAACAGCAGCGTACAGATCAGCCATCGGTAGTTGCCCACCTTGATGGAAGGCGATGGCCCGTCAGCCTCGGTCGCGCTGCTCATGCGTGGTTTCCTCTTCCCCGATCGGCCCCGCCGGTTTCGCCCGGCACAGGATTTCGCCGAAAGCCCCAAAATCGATGCGCGCGGTCTGACCCGCGACGATGTCATGCACGCCGGTGACGGCGCCAGTCGTGACCAGGTCACCGGCCTTGAGCGGCCGGCCGCGCGCGGCGCAGTGACCCAGCAACCAGGCCAGCGCCTCGGCCGGACCGTCCGGCAGGTCGGCGGCCGAGCCGGTCCCGACCAGGGCGTCGTCGATGGAGGTCCGGCAGGTGAGGGTGTCGAAGGCCCGGTCGCGCCAGCCGTCGATGGCCTGGCCCAGGATCAGGCCCCAGTTGTTGCCAAAGTCGCTGGCCACCACGAGCGGGCCCAGCTGGTTGATGGTGGCGAGCGGACTGCCGGCGGTCTCGACGCCGACGAACAGGGCGTCGGCCAGATCGAGGGCTTCCTCGGCGGTCCAGTGAGTCTTCGTCGCCGGGGCGTCGGCGCCCAGGCGGTAGATGAATTCGCCCTCGACGGCGGCGAAACCGCCGACGAAGACCGGGAAGTCGAGCGTCTGGCCGGGTTTTGCGATCCACAGGTTGCGAGCGAACACCGGGCCGGACACGCGGGCCTCGCCGAGCTTGTCCTGCAGCTCCGGAGCGATGCGGCCGACCTTCCAGCCGACGGCGGGCTCGCCCCACTGTTCGATGGCCTGTTCCTGCACCGCGTAAGAAGAGGCGAGGGCCGGAGGAATGGCGCCGGGAAAGCCGGGCAGGGCCCTGGCGTCACGCCGGGCGGTCGTGAATTCGCGAGCAATGTCGGCGCTGACGTCACCCGTCGCGCTGCTGGCCGCCGATCCCTTCAAGCCCTTGATCCTCCCCGGATGCTTTCTTCGCCGTCGCCGGCGCCCCATTGTCGGGGTTGGGATTGTCTCTAGAGGAAACCGGTGTCATTTTCAATCCGCAGTCGGCGAAAAGGCCGGCGCGTCGATCTCACGGGGAGTGAAAGCGGTGTTTAAACAAGGGCTTGCTGTCGCGGTTTTGGGCTTTACGGCCTGTTTTGCGCCGCTCGGGGGCGTGACGGCGCAAACGCCTGAGTCGGTCGTCACGCCGCTGGCCTTCCCGGGCGCCCAGGGCTGGGCCGCGAAGACGCCGGGCGGGCGAGGCGGCGAGATCATCAGGGTGACGAACCTCAATGCCGAGGGGCCGGGATCCTTCCGGGCGGCGGTCGAGGCGAAGGGGCCGCGTATCGTCGTCTTCGAGGTCGGCGGGGTGATCGACATGGGCGGCAAGACCCTGACGATTCGCGAGCCCTTCCTGACCATCGCCGGACAGACGGCGCCGTCACCGGGGGTGACGCTGATCCGGGGCGGGGTCGATCTGGCCACCCATGACGTGGTGGTTCAGCACATCCGGGTGCGGCCGGGCGACGCCGGCTTTGCCAGGAAGAGCGGCAAGGACTTCGACAGCATCTCCACCCAGGGGATCAGCTACAACATCATCGTCGACCACTGCAGCCTGACCTGGGGCACGGACGAGAATCTGTCGGCCTCGGGCCCCAGGTTCGTGGGCGAGACGCCGGAGGACTGGCGGGCCGGGACGTCGCGCAACATCACCTTCTCGAACAACATCATCGCCGAGAGCCTGCGCTACTCGACCCATGCCAAGATCGAGCACTCCAAGGGCAGCCTGATCCACGACAACATCACGAACATCCTGATCGTCGGGAACCTGTACGCCCACAATTTCGAGCGCAATCCGATGTTCAAGGGCGGGGTGCGCGGGGTGGTGGTCAACAACCTGATCTACAATCCGGGCCAGCGGGCCATTCACTACAACCTGATGGCCGAGGAGTGGGGGGACAAACCCTGGCAGATCGGCCAGCTGGTTGCGGTGGGCAACGTGCTGCGCGGCGGCATGGACACGGCCGAGCACATCGCCTTCCTCGAGATCGGCGGCTATGGCGATCTTGAGTACTACGGCAAGGACAACATCGCCCAGGACCGCTATGGCCGCCCCCTGCCGATGTTCGGGCGTTATACGACCAGCCCGGCGAAGATCCTGCAAAAGGGCAAGCCGATGCTGTGGCCGGAGGGCCTGAAGGCGATGCCGGCCAGCGCGGTGCAGCAGTCGGTGCTGAAGACCGTCGGAGCCCGGCCCTGGGACCGCGACGCCAATGACGTGCAGCTGATCAGCGACACCGCCGAGGGGCGCGGGGCGATCATCGACAGCCAGGACGACCTGCACGGCTATCCGGCGCCGAGGCCGACGACGAAACCCTTCAATCCCGAAGACTGGAACCTGTTCGATATGACGCCGAAGCGGCCGGATGTGCTGGACGCCGGGGCGAAGGCGAAGGGGACCTAAGGGAAGTCTTCACCTGACGGGCCAACTGCCGTATCGGTCGCCGAACATTTGTTTGGGGATCTCCGCTATGGCGCTCGATGCTGAAACCCGCGACCAGCTGGTCGACACTGTCCGCCGGTTCGTGAGCGAGCGGCTGCGGCCGCTGGAAGCCAAGGTCGCCGACGACAACAAGGTGCCTGAGCCGATCATCGGCGAGATGCGGGACCTTGGCCTGTTCGGCCTGTCGATCCCCGAGGAATACGGCGGTCTCGATCTTTCGATGGAAGACGAGTGCCTGGTGATCTTTGAGATGGGCCGCACCAGCCCGGCCTTCCGCTCGGAGTTCGGCACCAATGTCGGCATCGGCAGTCAGGGGCTGGTGATGTTCGGCAACGATGAGCAGAAGGCCAAGTGGCTGCCGGGGATCGCGGCAGGCACGACGGTGACCAGCTTTGCCCTGACCGAGCCGGAAGCCGGATCGGACAGCGCCGCGGTGCAGACCCGCGCCATCCTCGATGGCGACGCCTACGTCCTGAACGGCTCCAAGCGCTACATCACCAACGCCGCCAAGGCCGGGCTGTTCACGGTCATGGCCCGCAGCAATCCCGACGTGAAGGGCGGCGGCGGGGTTTCGGCCTTCCTGGTGCCGTCGGACCTGCCGGGCATCACCGTCGGCCCGCCCGAGAAGAAGATGGGTCAGCACGGGGCCCAGATCCACGACATCACCTTCGACAACGTCCGGGTGCCGGTCGAGAACCGGCTGGGCGCCGAGGGCGAGGGCTTCAAGGTGGCCATGCAGGTGCTCGACAAGGGCCGCCTGCACATCGGGGCGCTGTGCGTGGGCGTGGCCGAGCGGCTGATCGCCGACTGCGTGGCCTACGCCGGCGAGCGCAAGCAGTTCGGCCAGGCGCTGAGCAACTTCCAGATGGTCCAGGCCATGCTGGCCGACAGCAAGACCGAATGCATGGCCGCGCGGGCGCTGGTGCTGGAAAGCGCCCGCAAGCGCGACGGCGGCGCCAACATCGTGCTCGAGGCGGCGGCGGCGAAATACTACGCGTCGGAGATGGTCGGCCGGGTGGCGGACCGGGCGGTGCAGATCTTCGGCGGGGCCGGCTATGTGGCGGACTACGGCATCGAGCGGCTGTACCGCGATGTGCGGATCTTCCGGATCTATGAGGGGACCAGCCAGGTGCAACAGCTGGTTATCGCGCGCGAGACGATGAAGCGCGGCGGGTAATTCATCACCGTTCCTTCTCCCGCTCGTCGGGAGAAGGTGGCCGCGAAGCGGTCGGATGAGGGCAGCGCCAGTCTTTGACGACTTGGGCTGCCAAATTACTCACCACCGGCGCCGCCCTCATCCGACCCCCTTCGGGGGCCACCTTCTCCCGACAAGCGGGAGAAGGGCGGTGCTAGGGCAGCGGGTGCACGTACACCTCGTTCTCGACGATCCGCCCGTCCTTGAGGATCACCAGGTCGAAGCCGCGCATCTTGGTCACGCCGTCCGGCATGGCGATGTCGCAGTACCAGCGGCCGCAGAAGCCGCCGTCGATGGCCCAGACTGTTTCGGGCGTGTAGGTCATCGGCGGAGTCGCGGCGAAGAGGCCTTCCAGGTAGGGCTTCAGCGCCGCGTGGCCGGTGATGCCGGCGGCGGTGTTGTTGTCCTTGTAGAGGCAGTCCTCGGCGTAGAAGCCGAGCAGGGCGGTGACGTCCTTGGCGGTCCAGGCGGCCAGCCAGCGGGCGTTGAAATCCTCGATGTCCATCAGGCGGCCTCCAGCACGCGGGCGACGTGGGCCTCGGTGAAGATTTCGGCCGGCAGGGTTTCGGGGCCGGCCATGACGGCGAAGCCGTGGGCGCCGAGCATCGGGTCTTCCGACGAGCGTTCGAAATGGTGGCGGCGGCGGGCCTTGGCGTCGTCGCCGAACTCGGCGTCGAGGCTTGAGGTGATCTTCGCGGCGATGCGCAGGCGCCGAAGCCGCTCGGCCCGTTCCTCGGCGTAGGGGGCGAAGTCCCAGCTGTCTGTGCTGAGGATATCACTGACAATGCGGACGTCGCGGTAGGTGATCGACAGGCCCAGGCCGATGATCGGGTCGTTCCAGCCGGCGGCGTCGCCGACCAGGACGACGCCCTCGGCGTAGGGGGTGTCGGTCCAGCTGTCGTTGTTGAAGTAGCTGAGCAGGGGGCCGGCCGGGGTGGCCTTGGCGATGGCTTCGTTCAGCGGGCTGCACTGCATCCGGAAGGCGTCGAGGAAGGCGCGGGGGCCATCGGGGCCGGAAAAGCGACGCTTCTGGTCCAGGCCATAGCTGCCGTAGAGGCGGATGCGGCCCTGGCCTTGCGGGAAGGCGAGAAACCCGAAGTCGCCCTCGGTGCCGATGGCCTGCAGGTCGTCGGGCCAGGCGTGAGCATTCTCGACCAGCAGGCCGGCGAACCAGTGGTGAGGCCGGTCCTGGTGCAGGGCGACGCCGGATTTTTCGCGGACATGGCTGGTGCGGCCATCGGCGCCGACGATCAGGCGGCAGGAGACGGTCTTCTCCTTGTCGCCGACGGCGTAGGTGACACTCGGCGCCGCGCCGGGCTGGATCGCCGTCACCCGCGCCCCGCGCAGGCCCTTGGCGCCCCGGCGGACGGCTTCGTCGAACAGGGTCTGGCAGTGGTGCGGATTGCCGATGCAGAGCGGCCCCGGCACGCCCGGCAGGAACATGCCCAGCGGCAGGGTCTTGGCCTCGGCCTCCTGCGGCGTGCGGCTCTCGTCATAGGTGATGTGACGGGTCAGGTGGTGTCCGCCGGCCGCCATCAGGACGTCATACAGGCCGAGCCGCTGGGTTTCGGCGACGCCCCAGGGCGCGATCCACTCGCCGCGCACCCGGTCCTCGAACACCTCGCTCTGTTCGAGCAGCAGCACATTGACGCCGCGCCCGGCCAGCACTGCCGCCAGGGCCGATCCGCCGATGCCGCCGCCGACGATGACGATCTCGTGGTCCATCTGGTCTCTCCCACGTCGAAGGCGGTCTGACGCCGCCCTTACGCGAACGTCAGCCTAATCCAGACGGATGCGGCGGCAATGGTGACCTGGCGTCAGCCTCCTCGCTTTTATCGGGCGCGTTTTCCTGGCCGGTAGGTCTCGGCGACGTGGCCCTTGAGCTGCGCCTCGGTGAACCACACCGGCTTGAACCTGTGCGCCGCGAACAGCGGGGCCTGGTCGGCGTAGTGTTTCGAGCGCCTGTCGAGGGTGGCTGAGCCGAACTGGTGGACGCTCTGGCTCGAGAGTTTGCCGGTCTTGTCCCATTCGACGAGCATGATGAAGGTGTCGCCGGCCACGGCCGTCAGGCGACCGTCCTTTCCGGGCTCGCCGTAGATGGCCCGCAGGGTGTCGGGGCCGCCATCGACGGGCAGGTTCACATCGCCGCGCACCAGCCGGTTGACCTCGCCCCACTCAGGGTCGATGCGGCCGAAGTGCTGCTTCAGTCCGGCGGCCGTCTCTCGCAGGGCGGCGGCGGGGGAGGGGTGCGGGCCGCCACCCCTGGGGCCGACCTCGACGGCCCAGGCCGTGCCGATGGCCAGGGCGGCGGCGCGGCTCTTGCGATCAGCGCGGAAGTCCCAGCCGCGCAGCAGGGCCTGGGCGGCCTGCAGATCGGCGTCGCCGCCGGCCGGCAGCGCCAGCACCTGCCGCACGATTTCGGCGACCTGGGAGCGCGGGCTGTAGGTGACATCGAACTTGTAGGTCTGGAACTCCTCGGGGCTGATGGAGGCATCCGCACCGAAGGTCTCCAGCTCGCGCCAGGAGCGGTTGGTCATGTCGGTCTGGATGCCCATCGACGGGGCAAAGCTGCGCGGGTCGAGGCCCTCGCCGTCGGGGGTGGCGCGGAAGGGGGTGTTGTTGGCGTTGAAGACCAGACCGCCTTTCGGGGCCCACAGTTGCGGGACGCGGTCAAAGGGCAGGTAGCCCTGCCAGATCAGGTCGGAGCGGTCGCCGGGGAGAACGCCCTGCCAGTCTATGCCCTTCACGTCCGGCCGGTTGGGAAACAGGCCGTTGTAGACATAGGCCACAGTGCCGGTGCGGTCGGCGTAGATGTAGTTGATGCTGGGCAGGGCCTGCAGGGCCATGGCGGCGCGCCATTCGTCGGCATTCCGGGCCAGGTTCAGGCGCCAGTACTGCAGCGGCTGGCGAACCTCGTCCATGCCGGCGAAGCGCAGGGCGAAGAGGCCGGCCTTGGTCTCCATGACCGGGCCGTGGACCGAGCGCAGGACGGGCTTGGTCACGGTGACGTGGAAGGGGCCCCACAGCTTCACCCGCATCTTCGCGTCCGTGCGATCGAAGTCCTTCCAGGCGCCGTCGAGGCGGTACTGGTTCTTGTTCTTCGGGTTGATGGTCAGGCGGTAGGTGTCGATCAGGTCCGGCTTGTTGACCGTGTTGGCCCAGCCGACGTCGGCGTTGTGGCCGTGAAGCATAAAGGGCGAGCCCGGGAAGAAGCCGCCGGCGACATGCCAGCCCTCGCCGCTTTCGACGACGGCCTCGTACCAGGCGACCGCGCCGGTGAAGGGCTGGTGGCTGTTGACCAGCAGGCGGGTGGCGCCGTCGGCGGAGCGGGAGGGGGCGATGGCGACGCCGTTGGAGCCCTTGGGCATCGGATCGGCGGGCAGGTCGTTGAGGCGCTTCAACTCGGCGTCGAGTCCGTAGAAGAAGGGGGTCTTGAAGACGAAGCCGGCGGCGATGTCCTTGCCGGTGACGGGAAGCATGCCGGGCGCGACCTGCTCGGGATGCTGGGCGCCGTAGAGGTTGATGCCGTCGGCGTAGCCCTCGAGCACGGCGCGGACGTCGGCGGGGAGCTTTGTCTCATAGCCGGCATCGACGGCCTTCCAGACCCCAAGCAGACCGACGATGTAGTCGGTCGGCGCGGCCTTCAGGCCATTGGCGGCTGCCAGTTGGCCGCGCGTCGCCAGGGTGACCTCCTGGATGGTGTCGAAGTCGTCCTCGGCATGGGCGAAGGCCAGGCCGAAGGCGGCGTCGGCGTTGGTCTTGCCGAGGATGTGGGGCACGCCCCACTCGTCGCGGCGGATCTGGACGTCGTAGTGGTCGGCGCGGGCGATCAGGGCGTTGTTGTCGACCTTGGCCGGCTGGTTCGGCAGATCGAGCAGCAGCAGCGCCCCCGCCGCCAGAATCACGAGCCCGACGAGGCCGATCAGGCCCCTGACGATCCAACGCATGCGCTTCCCCCGAATTTTCCGGCAGCCTAGCGGCGGATGCGGCCGTTGGCGACTGGCCGACATCTGGCCCTTATGCCGCTGGGTAACCTGTCTTCATCTCATCACATTTGGCCCTTTCGCCTTGCCCCACAGGCCCCCGGCGGGCTAGGCAGTCCCCGCGCAAGGGCGTGTTACGGGGCCACGACAGAGGGCTCCGGCGCGTCGAAGTAACAAGACGGAGGACGCCGGTGAGCGACGTCTCGATTCCGGGTCTCGACCTGGCCCCGACCAATCACGCCAAGCTGTTGGCCTGGGTGCGCGAGATCGCCGCCCTGACCAGGCCGGCGGCCGTCCACTGGTGCGACGGGTCGGACGAGGAGTTTACCCTGCTCACCGACCGTCTGGTCGAGCTGGGCACCATGCAGCGCCTGAACCCGGAGAAGCGCCCCAACAGCTTCTACGCCGCCTCCGATCCGCGCGACGTCGCCCGGGTGGAAAGCCGCACCTTCATCTGCTCGGAAAACGAGATCGACGCCGGACCGACCAACAACTGGTCCGAGCCCTCCGCCATGCGGGACCGCCTGAACGGCCTGTTCGACGGCTGCATGGCCGGCCGCACGATGTATGTGGTTCCCTTCTGCATGGGTCCGATCGGCTCGCCGATCAGCGCCCTGGGCGTCGAGATCACCGACAGCGCCTATGTCGCCATCTCGATGCGGGTGATGACCCGCATGGGCAAGCAGGCGCTCGACATGATGGGCGCCGACGGCTTCTTCGTGCCGGCCGTTCACACCTTGGGCGCGCCGCTCGCCGAGGGCGAGAAGGACGTGCCGTGGCCCTGCAACGAGGAAAAGTGGATCGTCCACTTCCCGGAAAGCCGCGAGATCTGGTCCTACGGCTCGGGCTATGGCGGCAACGCCCTCTTGGGCAAGAAGTGCTACGCCCTGCGTATCGCCAGCGTCATGGCCCGCGATGAGGGTTGGCTGGCCGAGCATATGCTGATCCTCAAGCTGACCAGCCCCAAGGGCGTGTCGAAGTTTGTGGCGGCGGCTTTCCCGAGCGCCTGCGGCAAGACCAATCTGGCCATGCTGCAGCCGACCATTCCCGGCTGGAAGGCCGAGACGGTCGGCGACGACATCTGCTGGATGCGCTTTGGCCCCGACGGCCAGCTGCGCGCCATCAACCCGGAAGCCGGCTTCTTCGGCGTGGCCCCGGGCACCGGCATCGGCACCAACAAGAACGCCATCGACGCCCTGAACCGCGACTGCGTGTTCACCAACGTCGCCCTGACCCCGGACGGCGACGTCTGGTGGGAAGGCCTGACCGACGAGCCGCCGCCCCACCTGACCGACTGGCAGGGCAAGCCCTGGACCCCGGACAGCGCCACCCCGGCCGCCCACCCCAACGCCCGCTTCACCGTCGCCGCCGACCAATGCCCGGTCATCGCCGACGAATGGGCCGATCCGGCCGGCGTGCCGATCAGCGCCATCCTGTTCGGCGGCCGCCGCGCCAGCGCCGTGCCGCTGGTGACGGAAGCCTTCGACTGGGAGCACGGCGTGTTCCTGGCCTCCAACACCGCTTCCGAAGGCACCGCCGCCGCCGAGAACAAGGTCGGCGAGCTGCGCCGCGATCCCTTCGCCATGCTGCCGTTCTGCGGCTACAACATGGGCGACTACTTCAGCCATTGGCTGAGCGTCGGCGCCAAGGCCGATCCGGCCAAGCTGCCGGGCATCTACTTCGTCAACTGGTTCCGCAAGGACGGCGGCAAGTTCGTCTGGCCAGGCTATGGCGAGAACAGCCGCGTCCTGAAGTGGATCTTCGACCGCCTGGAAGGCGAGGCCGAAGCCGTCGATACCGCCATCGGCCGCCTGCCGGCCAAGGGCTCGCTCGATGTCTCGGGTCTGGATCTGTCGGACGAGAAGCTGCACCTGCTGCTCAGCGTCGATGCCGATGTCTGGCGCGAGGAAGCCTCGCTGATCCCGGCCTTCTACGAACGCTTCGGCGACCGCATGCCGGCGGCGCTGTGGGGCCAGTACGAGGCGCTGATGACGCGCCTCGGCGCCAAGGCCAAGGACGGCGAGCGCGAGCTGGAACTGGCGTAGGTCTTTACCGGTACGAGAAATCAGGGCCGTCGAGCAGATCGCTCGGCGGCCTTTTTCTGTTCAGTTCCATTTGTCGGACGGTGGCCGCTGGGGAAGACCGTTGTTCTTGGGAACTATCGGCGTGGAGCCACGGAACTTGACCCTCTTCTTTTCAAAAAGCCCGCCGTAGCGGTTCTCAACCCTGACCAAGGCCCGCCCGCCATAGGTGCGATCGACCAGCAGAGTCAGCACTGTGAAGACCGGACGAATGCGATCTTTGGACGCCGCCATAATGCACAGCTTCAAGCTACCGTCCTTGCGAGGCGGAGTTTCCTCAAACGAAGAGATTTCCTGACTTTCGACAAGCCAGGCTCTCACGCGCTTGTAGGACCGGGTGTCGATCTTGCCATCCCTGGCCTTGAACTCGACGCTGGCGTCGCAGCCGGTCCGAACCTCGTCCGCAGCGTTGGCGCCCGTCGTGGCGACAAGGCCGATGACGGCCGTCAACAGCGCAAGGCTCAACACGCGCGAAACAGACATCACTTCCCCCCGGAAACGAAACGATCCTCGGCCGCTGTCGCTCGGCCGTCGCCGAAGCCTAACCCGGGCCGCCTTTGGTGTGGAAGTGTCCACCCGTCTTGCTCAGCGCCGTGATCGGGGCCTTCTTGCCCTCGACGGGCAGCTGCTTCACCACGCCGCTGAACACCGGCTTGATGGCCGCCGGCGACGTCGCGGTGACGCAGACCGTGCGCTCGCCCTCGCGGCCCCAGGGGGTGACCTTCACGTCGGCGACGAGGTTCTTGTTGCTAGCCAGCCAGGTCTCGACGCGGCCGTAGGCGTCGCTGTCGATGCCCATGGCGTAGCTGCCGAAGGAGATGGAGACATCGCAGCCTTCGCCGCCCGGGCCCGGGGCCGGCGGCGGCTCGGCGCCGCTGTCGGTGGCGCAGGCGGCGGCGAGCAAGGAACCGGTGAGGGCGAGGGCGAGGAAGGGTTTCATGCGGCGGTTCCCATGAAGGACGGCAGCCAGCCTTCGTGAGCGGCTCGCAGCTTGTCCAGGTCGATGGAGAAAAGGCCCTTGGAGGCGAAGGCGTTCCCACCCGCCTGGCCGACGATGGAGGCGTGCAGGCCGGCAGAGGCGGCGGCGGCGAGCAAGGGGGCCGGATCGGCGACGGCGACCAGGTAGCGGGCCTGGTCCTCGCCGAACAGGAAGGGGTGGGCATTGGCCGGGCTGGTGGCGTCGAGAGTGACGCCGACGCCGCTGGCCAGGGCCATCTCGGCGGCGCCGATGGCGAGGCCACCGTCGGAGAGGTCGTGCACCACGGTCACCGTGCGGGCGACGATCCGGGCGCGCACGAAATCGCCGGTGCGGCGTTCGAGGTCGAGATCGACGGGCGGCGGGGCGCCGTCCTCGCGGCCGAGCAGTTCGCGCAGGTAGAGGCTGGCGCCCAGTTCGCCGTGATTGACGCCGATGACCACCAGGGCGTCGCCGTCCTTCATCGAGGAGAAGTCGGCGCGATTGGCGTAGTCGACCAGCAGGCCGACGGCGCCGACGGTCGGGGTCGGCGGGATGCCCTTGCCGTTGGTCTCGTTGTAGAGGCTGACGTTGCCGCTCACGACCGGGAAGTCGAGGGCGCGGCAGGCTTCGGCCATGCCTTCGATCGCCTTGACGATCTGGCCCATGATCTCGGGGCGTTCGGGATTGCCGAAGTTGAGGTTGTCGGTGATGGCGATCGGGTCGGCGCCGACGGCGGTCAGGTTGCGCCAGGCTTCGGCCACGGCCTGTTTGCCGCCTTCGTAGGGGTCGTTCAGCACATAGCGCGGGGTGCAGTCGCTGGTCACCGCCAGGGCCTTGCGGGTGCCGTGGACGCGGACAATGCCGGCGTCGGCGCCGGTGGCGCTGTCTTCCAGGGTATCGGCCATGACGTGGCGGTCGTACTGCTCCCACAGCCAGCGCTTGGAGGCGACGTCCGGGCAGCTCATCAGGGTGAGGACCGCTTGCTCCCAGTCGGCGGGGGCGGGGACGGTCTTGGGGTCGATGTGCGGATGTTTGACCGGTTCGGTCCAGGGGCGGTCGTACAGGGGCGCGTCGTCGGACAGCGGGCTGAGCGGCAGGTCGCAGACGATCTCGTCCTTGTGCTTCAGCACGATATGGCCGGTGTCGGTGGTGACGCCGATGATGGCGGCGTCCAGACCCCATTTTTCGAAAATGGCGTGGCCGTCGCGCTCGCGGCCGGGCTTGAGGATGGCCAGCATCCGCTCCTGGCTTTCCGACAGCATCATCTCGTAGGCGGTCATGCCCTCTTCGCGCTGGGGCACCATGTCGAGGTCGAGTTCGATGCCAACGCTGCCCTTGCCGGCCATCTCGACCGAGGAAGAGGTCAGGCCGGCGGCGCCCATGTCCTGGATGGCGGCGACGGCGCCGGTGGCCATCAGCTCGAGGGTGGCCTCGATCAGCAGCTTCTCGGCGAAGGGGTCGCCGACCTGCACCGTCGGGCGCTTCTCGTCGCTGTCCTCGTCGAACTCGGCGCTGGCCATGGTGGCGCCGTGGATGCCGTCGCGGCCGGTCTTGGAGCCGAAGTAGACCACGGGCAGGCCGGCGGCGGGGGCGGCCGAGTAGAAGATCTTGTCGGCGTCGGCCAGGCCCACGCACATGGCGTTGACCAGGATGTTGCCGTCATAGCCGCGGTGGAAGTTGGTCTCGCCGGCGACGGTGGGCACGCCGACGCAGTTGCCGTAGCCGGCGATGCCGGCGACGACGCCCTCGACCAGGCGCTTGGTCTTCGGATGGCTGGGGTCGCCGAAGCGGAGGGCGTTGAGCAGGGCGATGGGCCGGGCGCCCATGGTGAAGACGTCGCGCATGATGCCGCCGACGCCGGTCGCCGCGCCCTGGTAGGGCTCGATGTAGCTGGGGTGGTTGTGGCTCTCCATCTTGAAGATGCAGGCCTGGCCATCGCCGATGTCGACGACGCCGGCGTTCTCGCCCGGGCCGCAGATGACGCGCGGGCCGGTGGTCGGGAACTTGGAGAGGTGCTTGCGGCTGGACTTGTAGCTGCAGTGCTCGGACCACATCACCGAGAAGACGCCCAGTTCGACGAGATTCGGCTCGCGATTCAGGCGTTTGAGGATGACGGCGTACTCATCGGGCTTGAGCCCGAATTCGGCGGCGGTTTCGGCCATGGGCTTGGCGGAGGAGGGGGCGCTCATGGAAGAGGGCTTCTAGAGTGCTGCGCCGCCGCTGTGAACCGCTCCCGTGCTACTGAGTGGCGGCCGTCGGGGCGGTGCGCATGCGCATCAGCGACCAGACCACCCCGATGGCGAACGGCAGAACCATCAGCGCGAACAGGATCGCCGCTGATGCCGGTCCCGAGAGGGTGTAGTACTCGCCCAACTGGATCGACATGAACTTGCCCTGGAGGGCCTCCTGCAGCCAGGGCCAGCCGAGGACCACGAGAAACAGGGTGCTGGTCACGGCGGTCAGCAGCGTCGCCTCGCGCGTGCCGCGCAGGGCGCTGAAGGCGCCGACGAGGGCGGTGAGGAAGACGGCGGCGGCCATGGCCGAGACGGTCGGGCCCCTGTCGCCGGTCAGCAGGCCAAAGCCGTAGCCGACGTACTCCGGATCAACCAGGCTGCGGACCGGCGCGGCGCTGTTGAGGCAGGCGGCGAACAGGTGGGCGAAGCCGACAACGGCGCCGATGAAGCCCGTCCGTCCCCGGAACAGCGCGATCAGCCAGGCGATCAGGATTACGCCCGATACGCCGCCCGCCACATAGAGCCAATTGACCTGACTGAAATCCATGGTCTTCCCCCATTTCCTCGGCGAAGGTGCGGCCTGGCTGTCGACCGGCCAAGTTAATTCGCGCTCAGGTGGGTTTATGGCGAAGTTTCAGATCAATACCGTCGAAGAGTATTTCGCCCTTGTGCCGGCGCGGCAGCGCGAAATCCTCGAAATCGTGCGCGCCACGATCCGCGAGGCGCTGCCGGAAGCCGAGGAGGTGATCTCCTACGACATCCCGACCTTCAAGATCGGCGGCCGGGATGTCATCTACTACGCCGGCTGGAAGCGGCACTTTTCGATTTATCCGGTCGGCGACGCGGTGAAGAAGACGCTGGCGGCCGAACTGGCCGGGCTGGAGATCAGCAAGGGCACGATCAAGTTCCCGCTCGACGAGCCGGTGCCGGTCGACCTGATCGGGCGGATCGCCAAACTGCGGGCGGCGGAGGAAGCCGCCTACAAGCCGAAGAAGAAGCGGCCCTAGAGCCTATCGAAGCGGACAGACCATTGTACCGCCGATCGGGCGACCTGCAAAAAAGACCGACGCCTTCCGAAATGGACCGATGCCGCGCCCAATGCCTTGGCCCGTAGGCTTTTGCGTGGGAAGGGGCCGCGCGTTTGTAGCTCCGGGCGTAGGTCGGACTGTAGGTCGAGGCGCAGTCTTTGTAGGTCGAAAGGGCGCCGCGGCGACCTACGCCTCCGCCCGCCAAGCCTCCCTGGCGACGGTCAGGCCGCCAAAAGTCGATGAATATGTCTAGACATATTGCGGGCGCGCTGAAAACCGCCGCGTATTCAGCGGTTTAGGCGCTGGCCAGGGCGCTCTGGAACAGCAGGGCGCCGTCGGCCGAGCCTAGTTCGGCCTCGAAGGCGCGGTCGGGGTGCGGCATCAGGCCGATGACGTTGCCGGCCGGGTTGATGATGCCGGCGATGTCGCGGGCCGAGCCGTTGGGGTTGTCCTTGTAGCGGAAGACCACCTGGCCCTCGCCCTCCAGCCGGTCGAGGGTGGCCTCGTCGGCGAAGTAGTTGCCCTCGCCGTTGCCGACCGTCATCACCGCCTCGCGGCGGCCCTGGTAGGCGGCGGTGAAGCGGGTCTGGCCGTTGACGATGTCGAGGGCGACCGGCTTGCAGACGTATTTCAGGCCGGCATTCCGCAGGAGCGCGCCGGGCAGCAGGCCGGCCTCGCACAGCACCTGGAAGCCGTTGCAGATGCCGACGGTGGCGACGCCGCGTTCGATGGCGGCCTTGACCTCGGTCATGATCGGCGAAAGCGAGGCCATGGCCCCGCAGCGCAGGTAGTCGCCGTAGGAAAAGCCGCCGGGCAGGACGATGAGGTCGAGGTTGTCGGGCAGCGCGGTGTCGCCGTGCCAGACCATGTCGACGGAGGCTCCGGTGGAGCGCTCGACGGCGACCTTGCAGTCACGGTCGCAGTTGGAACCCGGGAAGACGATGACGGCGGCTTTCATGGCGCGGGCCTGTAGCAGAGTCTGGGCGAACGCGCGAGGGGATGGCGAGGCTGTGGATCAACCATCGCGGAAACCGCCGAAGTTAACCCGTCACACTGCGACTCGCTGCACGCTCCAGGCGTTGGAGTTGATTGGAACTCCAGACCGAACAGTGCTCCAAATTGTCCGGAGGGGAATCACCGATGACCGTTCTTGGAGAGGACATCGCCGCGTTCGATGGGATGCGATCCGAGTTGGAACGAAGCCACGACAGACAGTGGGTTCTTTTCCACCAGGGCGAATTTCAGGGTGGGTTTTCTGATTTCGAGGATGCCGCCACCATCGCCGTCGAGCGGTTCGGTTCAGGCCCCTACCTTATCCGGCAGGTCGGGGCGCCCCCTACGGTCCAACTTCCCGGTGGCATGATCTTCACACCGTCCCATGCCCTCAACCCAAGCCGGCTTTAGGTCCGGCAAGGGCGGCGCGACGCCCTCCGACCTTCTCGTCAATCTCGGACCGACTCTTCGCGTCGATATTGGGTTGAAGTCGCGCGCCGCCGCGGGCGTTACGCCCGACCTGGACAGAAAAAACGTCAAGGCGCTGATCGACACCGGAGCCGGCGGTGACTGCATCGATGACGATCTCGCCAAGGCGCTGGGCCTGCCGATCACCGATGAGGGCGAGATGAGCGGTGTCGGTGGGCGGCATCACGCCTTCATCTATACGGCCCGACTCTTTGTCCCCTCACTGAACCGGCTGCTCTTTCAGCCCTTCACGGGGGTCAAGCTGCAACAGGGCGACCAGTGGCATCAGGTCATCCTCGGACGACCTTTTCTGCGACGCTACAAGCTTGTCTACGACGGGCGCGATGGCAGCGTGGTCTTGGGCGACGAGACCAACCCGGCGTCCTAGAGCACGTCAGGCGGAAGTGTACGCGGTTCCGCCGCCCGGACGTGGTCTAAATGTTTGATTCTAGACCCTTTTGATCAGGTTTTGATGCCTACATCAAAACCTGAAAGGGTCTAGCCGATCTCGACCCGGTAGCTTTCGATCACCGTATTGGCCAAGAGCTTATCGCACATGGCCTTGACCTGCGCCTCGGCCGTGGCCTTGTCGCCGCCGACCTCGAACTCGAGGACCCGGCCGACGCGGACGTGGTTCACGTCAGCCCAACCCAGCCCATGAAGAGCGTTCTCGATCGCCTTGCCCTGGACGTCGAGGACGCCCGGCTTGAGGAAAACGTGGACGGTGGCCTTCACTAGTGCAGTCCCCCCTGGATGACGGTCGGCATGTCTTTCATGATCCCGAGGCGGCGGGCCACCTCGGTGTAGCTCTCGATGACGTTGCCCAGATCGCGCCGGAAGCGGTCCTTGTCGAGCTTTTCGTTGGTCGTCGAATCCCACAGGCGGCAGCTGTCGGGGCTGATCTCGTCAGCCAGGATGATGCGGCCGAAGTCGCCTTCCCAGAAGCGACCGAACTCGATCTTGAAGTCCACCAGGGTGATGCCGACCGCGCCGAACATCCCGGTCAGGAAGTCGTTGATGCGCAGGGTCATGGCCATGATGTCGTCGATGTCCTGGGTGGTGGCCCAGTTGAACGCGGTGATGTGCTCTTCGGCGACGAGGGGATCGCCCAGCTCGTCGTTCTTGTAGCAGAACTCGATGATCGAGCGGGGCAGGGGCGTGCCCTCTTCGAGGCCGAGGCGCTTGGACAGGCTGCCGGCGGCGATGTTGCGGCAGATGACCTCCAGCGGGATGATCTCGACTTCCTTGATCAGCTGTTCGCGATGGTTCAGCCGCTTGATGAAGTGGTTGTGGACGCCGATGGCGTTCAGCTTGGTCATCACGAACTCGCTGATGCGGTTGTTGATGACCCCTTTGCCTTCCAGCACGGCCTTCTTCTGGGCGTTGAAGGCGGTGGCGTCGTCCTTGAAGTACTGGATCAGGGTGCCCGGCTCGGGACCCTCGTACAGGATCTTGGCCTTGCCTTCGTAGATCTTCTTGC
>JAUMCZ010000080.1:0-6122 GCA_032122215.1 Caulobacter sp. | reverse complement strand
GCTGACGACGCCGGAACGGCCGATCGCCACCGCGCCGCAGGCCTGGGCCGACGCCGCCAAGGCCGCGGTTCCCGGCCGGGTGATGCAGCTGACGCCGCCGGCCCGCCCCGGCCTCTCGGCGCGGGTGATCATCCAGCCGGACGCCGGTGAGGAGCGTCGGGCGGTCTACGTCGATCCGCATGACGCCCGGGTGCTGGGCGATATCGAGGACGGCGGGATCATGCATCTGGTCAAGCGGCTGCACAGCCTGGAGATCGCCGGGCCGGTCGCCAACATCGCCGTCGAGATCGCCGCCGGCTGGGCCATCGTGCTGGCCGCCACCGGCCTCTTCCTCTGGTGGCCGCGCGGCCGCAAGGGCGGGGTAGTCAGCGTGCGCGGCGCGCCGAACCAGCGGGTCTTCTGGCGCGACCTGCACGCCGTCACCGGCGTCTTCGCGGGCCTGGTCATCGTCTTCCTGGCGGTCACCGGCATGCCCTGGTCGGCGGTCTGGGGCGATCAGGTCCGCAAGCTGACCAACGAGGCCGGCTGGGGCCGCCCCAAGCCGCCCGCCAGCGCCGCGGCCTGGAGCCACGGCCCGGATCACAAGCCGGCCGAGGGCGTGCCCTGGGCTCTGCAGGAAGGCGACATGCATGCCGGTCACCACACCATGGTGGTCGGCCTGTCCCTGGACAGCGCCGTGGCTAGGGTCGAGGCCAGCGGCCTTGGCCGGCCCTATGTGCTGTCGCCGCCGCGCGAGCCCGGCAAGGCCTGGTCGGCCGCCCATATGCCGGACCGGGTCGAGGCGGCTCGCACTCTCTATCTCGACCCCGGCGACGGCAAGATCCTGGCCGACATAGGCTATGACCGCTTCGGACCGGCCGCCCAGGCCATCGAATGGGGCATCGCCGTCCACCAGGGCCAGCAGTTCGGCCTGGTCAACAAGCTGGTCATGCTGGCCGGCTGTGTCGCCGTGTGGCTGCTGGCCATCTCGGGCATCGTCATGTGGTGGAAGCGGCGGCCCACCGGTCGCCTGGCGGCGCCGGCGCGCCCGACGGACGCCCGCGTCTATTGGGCCCTGGGCTCCGTCGTTGTCCCTCTGGCCATCCTCTATCCGCTGGTCGGCGCCTCGCTGCTCGCCGTCCTCATCATCGACCTCATGGGCCGCGCCGCCCTTTCGGCGCTTCGCAAACATCGGGAGATTCAAGCATGATCCGTCAGACCCTGCCCCTCATCGCCATCGCCGCGCTCGCCGCCTGTTCGGCCCCGGCCGGTCCTTCGAAGGTCACCGTCGCCGACCTCTGGTGCCGCGCCGCGCCGGTCGGCGCGCCGGCCGGTGGTTGCTATGTCACCCTGACCGCCTCGGCCGATGATCGCCTGGTGGCGGTCGAAACCACCGCCGCCGACCATGGCGAGATCCACACCATGGACATGGACGGCGGCGTCATGCGCATGCGCCCTCTGAAGGACGGCATCGAGTTGCCGGCCGGCGAGGCCGTCGCCCTCAAGCCCGGCGGCATGCACCTGATGGTCATCGGTCCCAAGGCGCCCCTGGCGGCAGGCGGCAGCGTGCCGCTGACCCTCAAGTTCGCGAAGGCCGCGCCGATCACCCTGTCCGCCCCGATCCGCGAAGTGGGCGCGGCCAAGGGCGGCGCGATGGAGCACCACTGATGAGCCGCAAGATCCTGTGGCTGGCGGTGCTGGTCGGCCTGCTCGCCTGCGGCGGCATCGTCGCCTACACCACCCTGAATCGCCCCAGGCTCGAGCCGGCCAGTCTCGGCGGGCCCTTCGCCCTGACCGACATGAACGGTCGGTCGGTCACCCAGGCCTCGCTGCTGGGCAAGCCGACCGCCATCTTCTTCGGCTTCACCTACTGTCCGGAAGTCTGTCCGACGACGCTGACCGAACTGACCGCGGCGATGAAGGCGCTGGGCAAGGACGCCGACCGGTTGAACGTCGTCTTCGTGTCTCTCGATCCGGAGCGCGACACGCCCGAGCGGATGCGGCTCTATCTGGGCAACTTCGATCGGCGGATCGTCGGCTACACCGGCACGCCGCAAGCGGTTGCGGCGGCGGCCAAGGCCTACAGAGTCTACTACCGGAAGGTCCCGCTCGACGGCGGCGACTACACGGTGGACCATTCCTCGGCGGTCTACCTGTTTGATCGAAAAGGCCGCTTCGTTGCGCCGATTGGCTATGGCGAGGCGCACGAGCGGGTCGTACAGGCATTGCGAAACCTGGCCCGCACTGGCTGACCGGAATGAAGACCATGATCCGACGCACCCTGATCCTCGCCGCCGCCGCTTCCCTGCTGGGCGGCGCCGCGTTCGCCGCCAAGGCCGGCGCCATCGACATCTCCGGCGCCTGGTCGCGCCCTGCTCCTGCCGGCGGCAACGGGGTGGGCTATGTCGTGCTCCAGAACGGCGGCAAGGCCGACCGGCTGGTCTCGGCCTCGACCCCGGTGGCGGGCCGGGTCGAGATTCACGAGAGCATGGTCATGGGCGGCAAGGCGATGATGCATCCCCGGCCGCGCGGTATCGAGCTTGCGGCCGGCAAGACCGTGGCGCTGAAGCCGGAGAGCTTTCACCTGATGCTGATCGGTCTGAAGAAGCCGCTGAAGGTCGGGGAGACCGTGCCGGTGACCCTGAAGTTCGAGAAGGCAGGAGCGGTGACGGTGTCCTTCGACGTGCGGGCGGCAGGCCCGGCGCCGATGGGCATGAAGCATCACTGACGGTCCTTCCGACGTGCGTTGACAGGACCTAGGGGAAGCCCCCTAACTCTCGCAAAACAAGTGTTTTAGGGAGTGACGACATGGCCGGCTGGACCTTCGCGGACGTGTGGGAAGAGATCGCCGCGGCAACCCCGGAGCGGCCGGCCCAGATCCAGGGCGACCGGGTGGTCAGCTGGCAGGGCTTCGACCGGCGGGCCAATGCGCTGGCGGCGTATTTCGTCGGCAAGGGTCTGGGTCACCAGGCCAAGGTGGCGGCCTTCCTCTACAATGCGCCGGAGTATCTCGAGACCTACTACGCCGCCTTCAAGGCGGGCCTGGCGCCGGTCAACACCAACTACCGGTATGAGCCGGAAGAACTCTTCTATCTGTTCGACAACGCCGACACCGAGGCCGTGGTCTTCCACGCCGGGTTCGCCGACAAGCTGGCGGTGATCAAGGACCGGCTGCCGGGCGTGAAGGCCTGGCTGGCGGTGGCCGAGCCGGGGGCGACGATCCCGGACTGGGCCGATGAGTACGAGAACGTCGTGGCGGCCGGGGCGGACCGGTTCGTCGCGCCGTGGGGCCGCTCGGGCGACGATCTGCTGCTGCTCTACACCGGCGGCACGACCGGCATGCCCAAGGGGGTGATGTGGCGCCAGGACGATCTGTTCCAGGTGCTCGGCGCGGGCGGCAATGTCGCGGCCGGCATCCCGCCGCTGGAGACGCCGGCCGAGGCGGCTGTGCGGGTGATGACCGGCAAGGCCGGCGACATCGTCCTGCCGTCCCCGTCGGTCATGGTGGTGGCCTGTCCGTTGATGCACGGCACGGCGCAGTTTGGCAGCTTCGGGGCCCTGACCGGCGGCGGTTGCATCGTCAGCCTGCCGTCCAGGCGGTTCGATCCGATCGAGCTGTGGAACGAGGTCGAGCGGACGGGGGCCAACAGCGTCTCCATCGTCGGCATGGCGTTTGCGGCGCCGATGCTGGATGCGCTGAACGCGGCGCCGGGGCGGTGGGACCTGTCGAAGGTGCAGCGGCTGGGCTCGTCGGGGACGGTCTGGGGCTATGAGAACAAGCAGGGGCTGCTGGCGCATCTGCCCGAAGGCTGCGTGATCTTCGATTCGCTGGGCTCGTCGGAGGCGGTGGGCCTTGGCGGTTCGCAGTCGACGAAGGGAGCGGAGGCCGGGACGGCGCAGTTCCTGGTCGGGCCCAACGCGGCGGTGTTCAAGGAGGACGGCACGCGGGTCGAGCCGGGCTCGGGCGAGCGCGGTCTGGTGGCGGTCGGCGGCTTTATCCCGACCGGCTACTACAAGGACCCCGAGAAGTCGGCCAAGACCTTCCGCGAGTATGAGGGCCGGCGTTGGTCGCTGCCCGGTGACTTCGCCGAGGTGAACCCGGACGGGACGATGAAACTGCTCGGGCGCGGATCGCAGGTGATCAACACCGGCGGCGAGAAGGTGTTTCCGGAAGAGGTCGAAGAGGCGCTGAAACTGCATCCGGATGTGCAGGATGCCGTGGTCGTGGGGATTCCGGACGCGCGGTTCGGGGAGAAGATCTGCGCGGTGGTCGATGTACGCGAGGGGACGGCGCCGACCCTGGCGGAGTTTACCGCGCACCTGAAGGGTCGCCTGGCGGACTACAAGGCGCCCCGGGCGCTGGTTCTGGCGCCGGTGGTGCGGGCTCCGAACGGCAAGGTGGACTACAAGAGCGTGCGGGCGCAGGCGCTCGAGGCGCTGGGTGTGAAGGGGTAGATTTACCTCTCCCATAGGGAGAGGTCGACACGGCCAGCGGCCGTGGCGGGCGAGGGGTTACGGTGGCGCCGGGATCGTGCAGGCCTTTAGGCCGCGTAACCCCTCACCCTCCCACCCTGCTTCGCTGCGCTACGCAGGGCGGGCCCCTCCCTCTCCCTCTGGGAGAGGGTCTTCTATTCGCCGATGTGGAGGGGCTCAGTCGGGATATTCCCCGCCAGCAGCGCCCGCAGATGCTCCGCCAGCCTGCCGGGAAAGATCGGCTCGTCGCTTGACGCGATCTCATCGACCGACCACCAGCGCATGCCTTTCACGACCCGGCGTTCCAGCTCGGTCCATCCGTGGTCGGACAGCGCCTCGTGCGCGACCCGGACAATGAAGTAGCTCTCGACCAGCCGGCGCGGTTCGTTCTCGACCAGCATGTCGTGCTGACGCCGCCAGACCAGGGGGCCGAACTCCGCCTCCGCATGCCCCGTCTCTTCCAGCAGCTCGCGCCGGGCCGCCTCGATCAGGCTTTCGCCCTCGTCGACGCCGCCGCCGACCGTGCACCAGCCGGCGTGGCGCCCGTCATCGAAGTTGAGCAGCAGCAGCCGGTCGGCCGGCGACAGCAGCACCAGCCGGACCGTCAGCCGTTCTCTCGGACTCAGACCGTCCGCTTGGCCCGGTCCTTCTCGTTGGTCGCCCGGATCGCCGCCGTCGCCTGGGCCCATTGTTCGTCACCCCATTCGGTCATGCGCGCGAAGTTGCCGCCCGTGGCGTTGTAGGCGGCGCCGTCGATGGCGATGGTCTGGCCGTTCACATAGGTCGACAGCGGGTGCAACAGATAGACGGCCAGGTTGGCCAGTTCGCGCATCTCGCCGACCCGGCCGAGCGGGTTGCCCTTCATGTCGCCATAGGCGCTCTCGCCGGGGTTCAGGCGGGCGCTCATGCCCTCGGTCGGGAAGGGGCCGGGGGCGATGGCGTTGAAGCGGATGCCCTTGGGGCCCCATTCGACGGCCAGCGACTGGGTCATGACGTTCAGGCCGGCCTTGGACATGGCGCTGGGCACCGTGAACGGGCCGCCGTTCCACACCCAGGTGGTCAGGATGGAGATGACCGAGGCGGAGAGGCCCTCCTTGATCCAGCGCTTGCCGCAGGCCTGGGTGACGAAAAAGCTGCCGCGGAAGACGATGTTGGAAATGGCGTCGAAGCCGCGCGGCGAGAGGTCCTCGGTGCGGCTGATGAAGTTGCCGGCGGCGTTGTTGACGAGGCCGGTCAGCGGGCCGTCGGCCCAGATGGTCTCGACCATCTCCTCGATGGCTTCCGGCACGCGGATGTCGCAGGCGATGCCGGTGACCTTGCCGCCATCCGGATGGGCGGCCATCAGTTCCTGGGCGGTTTCCTCGAGCACGCCGCCGCGCCGGCCGCAGATGTAGACGTCGGCGCCCAGCATCATGCAGCCCTCGGCCATCACCTTGCCAAGGCCGGTGCCGCCCCCGGTGATGAGGATGCGTTGGCCCTTCATCAGGCCCGGGCGGTACATCAGGTCGTCGGTGGCGAAGGTCATGGCGTGTCTCCCTTTTGTGGAGAAAGGGGAGGGGCTGACCTTGGGTCGGTCAACCCCTCTTTCCGTTCACGTCACCTGAAGGCTCAGTCGCCGTCGCGCGGTGGGCTGGCGTCCTCGACGGCCTGGGCCTTCAGCAGGCTCTTGC
>JAUMCZ010000079.1:0-17630 GCA_032122215.1 Caulobacter sp. | reverse complement strand
ACGTCGAGATGAGCTGGTTAAGCTCATCGCCAGAACGTCGCCGCCTGCGTTTCTCTTTCCAAATCTACAATGTCAAAGACCTAGACCGGCTCGCCGGCCCCACCGTTTAGCGCCCGGTGGCGGCGAAGAGCGGCGTATCTAGTTGCCGGCCTCTTCCGTGTCAACCGATTGTTCCGTCAGCCTTCGAATTTTATTGGAAACCGAAGTTCCCATTTCGGAGGCCGAACCGATCCGCCGGGGACTGTCTTTCGACACCCCCGCAAGCGGGTCTAACGATCCAGCTGATCCGCTTCGAACACTTTGCCCTCCGAAAGCCTCAACCCCTTGGGGCGTCGGCGTTTCCGGCTGGCGGCATGTCCGCGGCGGAGGCGGGTATCTAGGGGTAGGGCCGGCGAGTCGCAAGCGCTTTTTCAAGACAATCGACCGCAAGCTTGCGTCCCTGGGCGCCAGCCCCCAAAACGCTTGAAGAAAGGTCCCCTCCCCGCATGCTCTCAAGCAAGGCTCGCTACGCCCTCCGCGCCCTCGTCGAACTGGCCCGCGATCCCGACCAGGTGACCGCCGGCGAACTGGCCCTGCGCGCCGACGCGCCGCGCAAGTTCCTCGAGGCCATTCTGCTGGAGCTGGCTCGCCGCCATATCGTCACCTCGCGGCGCGGCAAGTTCGGTGGCTATGTGCTGTCGCGCCCGGCGGCGGAGATCACCTTCGCCGAGGTCATCCGCGCCATCGATGGTCCGTTGGCTCTGGCCCCCTGCGTCAGCGTCACCGCCTTCAGGAAGTGTGATGACTGTCCGGATCTGGCAACCTGCCCCCTAAGAGAGAGCCTGCGCCGCACCCGCGATGCGACGGCCGAAGTGCTGGAGGGCTACACGCTGGCCGAGGCCGCAGCCCAGCCCGGCGCAGCGCCCGGGTCGTGATGAACCCGATCCGGGCCGCCACACTTTCGCTGGTCATGCTCGCCATGGCCGCCGGCCAAACATCCGCCGCGCCGGCCGGCACGTCCTGTCAGCCCACAACGATCATTCTCATGCACGCCCAGGCCGAGAGCGCCGAGGTGATAGTCGCCGGAAAGATGCTCTTCTCGGGCCGGCTTGAGCTTGTCGAACCGGCATTGGGCATATCGGCTCAAGGCAAGTCCTGCATCAAGCGCGGCAGGGTGCTGGTGGAAACTGTCCAGGACGGTGCGGTGCGCTCGCAATCGGTAACCGTCGGGCACAGGACGAAGTTCATCTACATCGACATGGGTCGCAACCCTCGTGTCGATGCGTCGGACACGCCGTTCTTCCTGGATTGAAGGCGGCAAGCGGCGGCTCACCCCGCGGAGATATAGGCCCTCAGTCCATCGGCCTCCGCCGTCACTTCCGAGATCTTGTGCTTTACCAGGTCGCCGATCGAGACGATCCCGGCCAGCCGCCCATCGCGCAGCACCGGCAGATGCCGGATCCGGCGATCGGTCATGCGCTCCAGCAACTGGTCGACCGTCTCCTTGGGATCGGCGAACACCACATCGGCCGTCATACATATGGAGACCGGCTTCAGAAGGCCGCCGGCCCCCTCTCGCGCCACCACGGTGACGACGTCGCGTTCGGAAACAATGCCCGCCACGCCCCCGTCTTCGTTGACAAGGATCATGGCGCCGACCCGACGGCTGTGCAGCAGCGCAGCGACAGAGCCGACCGTGTCCGACGGCGAGGCCGTGAACACCATATCGCCCTTGTCCTTGAGAATCTGGGATACCAGCACCGGGTCGTCCTCCCTCGGTTATCTCTAGACATATTGAGGGTCGCTCAATTGCACCCCCAGATCAACAGCGCTGATGTTCATGCACCCTGCGCCAGTTCGCGACGAAACACTTAACCAAATCGCCAGACCTCCAGCCCAAGGATGCACCCGTCCCGTTCTGGCACGCCGATTGCATGGTTAACGGCGACGTCTGTAGGGAAGCGTGGAGCATCCGATGGCCAAGGTTTCGATCATCATCCTGGGAACGGCGGCGGCCAGCCTCGCGGCCGCACCCGCCCTGGCCCAGAGCAACACCGGTTCGGCCAACTACAACGCCGGCTACGGCCGGGTATCGGGCCAGGAAAACCGCATGGTCGACTATTCGACCCGCGACGCCAACGGCAACCGGGTCATCGTCGACGGCGTCATGCTGACCGGCGACGACCAGTCCACCTTCACCCGCGCCAGCGGTTCGCTCGATAGCTACAGCGGCGTCGGCAGCCAGGGCGGCAGCTCAACCGCCATCGGCAACAATCTCGTGGTGATCACCCAGGGCTCCTACAATGTGGTGATCGTCGACAGCACCCAGATCAATAATGGCGCCGTGACCGCCAGCGCGGGGAACGGCGATGATGATTAAGCCTGTGTCGCGCGCCGCCGCGCTCCTTTCCATCGCCGCCCTCGGCCTGACCGGCTGCGTGACGCCCGTCGCCCAGCCCAATGGTCTCTACGCCAAGCCGATCGGCACGGCGCCGGTCACCGCCAACCCCAGCCCCTATTCGGCGGCGCTTGTCTGCATCGGCCAGTACGCTCGCCAGAACAAGCTGGGCGCCCCGCGCATCGCTGTTGGCCGCATCAGCGACTACACCGGCAAGAGCGAAGCTGACGGCTCGGGCCGCAAGGTCACGCAGGGCGCCTCGCTGATGGCCATGACCGCCTTCGCCAAGGCCGGCATGCCACTGGTCGAACGCTTCGACACCTCGATCAGCGAGCTCGACCTCAAATACTCCAACAACAAGCTGATCAGCGACAGCCCCAAGGGCCCTGGCGGCGGCGCCGGACCGACCGACAGCCGCAAGATCTACGAAGGCCAGATGGCCGGCGTCGACTTCTACCTGGTCGGCGGCATCACCGAGCTGAACTACAACATCTATTCGGTCGGGGCCGACGCTTATGCCGGCGACAAGGACACCACCGGCCTGAAGGGCAACGCCCGCAACAGCATCTATGTGGTCAACGTCCGCACCACCGAAGTCGTCGATGTCATCAGCTACCAGAAGCAGATCGTCGGCCGCGAGGTCGGCATCGGCCTGTTCAGCTTCCTGAACGGCAACATCTTCGACGTCTCGGCCGGGGCCGGGGCGCAGGAGCCGCTGCAGCTGGCCGTGCGCTCCCTGATCGAGCGGGCCACCGTCGAGATGACCGCCAACCTCTACGGCATGCCGGGACCGCAATCCTGCCTGACCGCCGACCCGCTGGCCGGTGGCACGACGGGCATGACCGGCGGCTTCACGCCCGCCTACGACAATCTGGGAACCAACAATGCGCAAACTCGCGAAGACCCCAACCGGTGGAACGACAAGCGCGATCCTGACGCTGGCCGTGCTCTGCGGGGCCGCTACTAGCGCATTCGCGCAAAGCCCGGTCGTCAACAACCAGGTCCAGAACGGCGACATCTTCGCCCAGGGCACGCTGAACATTGTCACCGTCGAGGAGGGCGCCCAGCAGTCCACCACGGCGACCGGCAATTCGGTCCAGGCCTATGGCGACCGCACCGACATCGCGGTGACCTCGAACCAGACCATGGTCGGGTCGGTGGTCGCCCAGACCGTCGTCAACGTCGATTCCAGCCTGGGATCCGATACGGCCGTCTCGACGATGGCGCTGGGCAACACCGCCGACGTCGGCATCAACCAGGCGACGATGACCGGCGTCCTCACCCAGACCGCCACCTTCACCGACAACATCACCGCCCGCACCCAGATCGAGGGCGATCTGGCCCAGGCCGGCGACATCACCGCCGCCACCACCGCCATCTCCAACAACGCCACCCTCGGCCTGACCAACGGCGCGGCCGGCGTGCGGGTGAACCAGAACAGCAACGCCGATGTCCTGGCCGACGGCGGCGCGGTAATGCAGTACGTCAGCGGGACAAGCGCCATCAGCGGCGTCGCGGTCGGCAACAACATCAGCTCGGTCGGCGACACCGCCTCGGCTCAACGGCTGGCGCTTGGCCAGACCAACGGCGGCGCCCTGGTCCAGGCCAGCAAGTTCACCGCCTACGGCAACGTCCAGTCGGCGATCACCAGCACCACCGCGGTCGGCAACAGCGCCAACGTCTTCAACGAAGGCCCGCTGCTTGATGTGACCAGCCAGCAGGTCAATTCTGCCTACGTGCGCAGCCAGGCGGAAAGTTCTGCCTATCAGTTCGGCTCGGCCGCGGTGAACGCCTACGGGGCCGGCAACACCGCCGTCGCCGGCAACAGCGGCGAGGCCCTGGTGCTCGACAACACCCAGTGGAACGGAAGCGCCGGCGTCGAGGTCATCGCCACCTTCAGCGGCACGGACGGCTACGACAGCTACACCCAGGCCGTCGCGGTCGGCAACGACGTCACCGGCTACGCCTGCAGCGACTGCACCGGCACGATGGACGTCAACAACCGCCAGACCAACAACGGCGACGTCTCGAGCTCGTCGACCAATTCGGTCGGCAATCAGGGCGGCCGCAGCGTGGTCGGCGTCTCGACGGCAACCGGCAACAACGCCAGCTTCTACGTGACACGTCCTGGGAACTGATCGTGGGAAGAGATCACCTCTCCCATAGGGAGAGGTCGGTCCCGCCCAGCGGGACCGGGTGAGGGGTTACGCTGTCCGCAGACCGAGCGCCGGCCGGACAGCCGTCCAGCATCATAACCCCTCACCCTCCCAACCGCTGCGCGGTCGGGCCCCCCTCTCCCTCTGGGAGAGGGGTTCAGAACCCCACAATCCACTTCACCAACCCCACCGCCGCACACCCGACGATCACCAGCATCACGTTCACATGGAACCGGATCAGCGCCACGCCCGCCGCCACGGCCAGCACCAGCGCCCAGAGATCGAAACTCCCCCACACCGGCACGCTCAGCCGTCCGCCCCAGGGCGTCGCAACCATGGCCGCCCCGGTGAACACCACGTGCAGCGCGAACCACAGCGCCAGGCTGCCGATCACCCCCAGCACCGCCGCGGTCACCGCCCGCAAAAGCCCCGTCGCCGCCGGACTCTGCCGCAGCCGCTCTGCGTAGGGCGCGCCGGCGAAGATGTAGAGAAACGACGGCGCGAAGGTCTGCCATAGCGACATCGCGGCGCCGGCCAGCCCCAAGGCCCAGCCGCCGTTCTTCCACCCCGCCATGAAGCCGACAAAGCCGTTGACCAGCACCAGCGGCCCCGGCGTGGTCTCGGCCAGTCCCAGGCCGTCGATCATCTGCGCCGTCGTCAACCAGCCCTGCACCTCGACCGCCTGCTGCTGCAGCCAGGCCAGCATGGCGTAGGCCCCGCCGAAGGAGACCGCCGCCAGGGCCGCGAACACCTCCCCTACCCGGCTGAGCCAGTGGCCATGGCCCAGCGTCATCACCACGGCGACCAGGGGCGCGAGCCAGATCAACAGCCACAGGGCCGCCGTCCCCAACGTCCGGGTGAGCGGCACGGGTGTCTGCGGGGCGGCCGCAGGCCGGGCGACGCCACGACTGCCGATCAGCCCGGCCAGCGCCGCCGCCAGGATCACCAGGGGAAACGGCGCGCTGAATACCGCCAGCGCCACAAAAGCGAGAATGGCGACAACGAGGTCCGTACGCCCCTTCAGCGCCCGCTTGCCGACCCGCTGCAGCGCCTCGGCGACCAGCGCCAGCACCGCCGCCTTGACGCCCCAGAAGGCGGCCATCAGCCACGGCTGGTCCCCCTGCGCCGCATAGAGCCAGGCCAGCCCGGTCACCAGAACCGCCCCCGGCAGCACGAACAGCAGGCCTGCCGTCAGTCCGCCGCGCACACCATGCAGCAGCCAGCCGATGTAGGTCGCCAGCTGCTGCGCCTCCGGCCCCGGCAACAGGGTGCAGTAGCTCAGGGCGTGCAGGTAGCGCGGCTCGTCGATCCACCGCTTATGGTACACCCATTCCCGGTGCATCAGGGCGATCTGCCCGGCCGGCCCGCCGAACCCCAGGCAACCCACCTTCAGGCTGGAGAGGACGAAATCGCGGAAGCTCGGGGCGATGGTCTGGTTGTCAGTCAAGGAACGGTCTCCGCACGGCTCAAGGCCCGGTGCTTGGGCATAGGCCTGACCGGGGGACCGCTCACCCCGGATGAGGCCAGCCTAGCGCTCCATTTTCTTCGTCGCAATCGGTCGTCGACCGGTCATCACTCCGGCCGAAACAACAAACAATCGCGCAGACCGACCGCCGCGGCCGGACGTGGGATAATAGGCCTGCCGCTTCGATTGGCGGCGCTCCCTGCTCCGCATACCGACCGTCGGTCCACCGCCGGCGCCCCGGAAACTCCCCCAAAGTCCACCGACGGGCCACCAAAGGTCCACCGACAGGCCACCGCCGTTTCGCCCTAACCCTCTGAAACTGTGAGATAACTTTCCGCACCGACAACTTCACCTGCGAATTGCGACTTTCCCGCCCCCGCCACACCGGCGCCTTGCCATGGCCGCGAGGCGCGGCGAAGGTGCCCTTCAAACAAGAAATCCGAGTGCTCTGGACTTGCCCCAATTGAATCGTTTCGCCCGCGCGGCCATCGTCGCCGCGTCGGTCGCCGCCCTTGCCGCCTGCGCCCAGGTCAAGAGCTTCCTCCCCGGCCAGAAGCCCGACGCGGTCGCCACCGCCCCGGCGGGGCCGCCGAAGGACCAGAAGGCGGCCCGGGCCCGGGCATCCGTCGACAACCCGCTCGTCCTGCCCGCCGGCCAGTGGCCGCAGGCCGCGACCGACGTCGCGCCCGATCCGCAGATCCGCTTCGGCTCGCTGCAAAATGGCATGCGCTACGCGCTGATGAAGAACGCCACTCCGCCCGGCGAGGCGGCGCTGCGCCTGCATTTCCGCGCCGGTTCGCTCAACGAGGCCGACGACCAGCAGGGCCTGGCCCACTTCCTCGAACACATGGCCTTCAACGGCTCGAAGGCCATTCCCGAAGGCGAGATGGTCAAGATTCTCGAGCGCCACGGCCTGGCCTTCGGCGCCGACACCAATGCCTCGACCAGCTTCGACGAGACCATCTACCAGCTGAACCTGCCGAAAACCGACGAGGAGACGGTCGATGTCTCCCTGCAGATGATGCGGGAAACCGCCAGTGAGCTGCTGATCGAGGAGGGCGCCATCGACCGCGAGCGCGGCGTTGTGCTGTCGGAGGAACGGGCGCGCGACACCCCAGGCTGGCAGACCTACAAGAAGCGTCTGGAATTCCAGATGCCCGGCCAGCTGCCGCCCAGGCGTTACGCCATCGGCCAGGTCGAGATTCTGAAGACCGCCAAACGCGATCGCCTCGCCGCCTTCTACGACGGCTTCTATCGCCCGGAGCGCGCCACCCTGGTGATGGTCGGCGACTTCGATCTCGACGCCATGGAAGGCAAGATCAAGGCCCGCTTCAGCGACTGGACGGCCCGCGGCCCCGATGGCGGCGAGCCTGACCTTGGCCCCGTCGCTCCGCGCAAGCCCTCGGCCCTCGTCGCCGTACAGCCGGGCTCGCCCACGGCCCTCCAGATCACCTGGATGAATCCCCCAAAGCTGCGCAAGGACAGTCTCGCCAAGCGGCGCGACGACGTCATCCAGCTGCTGGGCTTCTCCGTTCTCAATCGCCGCTTCAACGCCCTGATGCGCGGGACCGAGCCGCCCTTCATCAGCGCCGGCGCCTTCAAGGGCGACCTGCTGCACGCAGCCGAGGCGACCACCATCGCGGTCACCAGCCGTCCCGGCGAATGGCGGTTGGCCCTGACCGCCGCCATGACCGAACAGCGCCGCGCCGTGCAGTTCGGGGTGCTGCAGTCGGAACTCGACCGCGAGATCGAGGAGTACCGCACCGTCTTCAAGACCCGCGTCGCCGGCGCCGCCACCCGCCGCACGCCCGGCCTCGCCGCCGAGATCGTCGGCAGCATCGGCGAAGCTGAAGTCGTCACCAACCCGGCCCAGAACCTCGAACTGTTCGAGGCCGTCGTGAAGGACCTGAAGGCAGACACCGTCTCGGCCGTCCTGAAGACCGCCTTCAGGGGCGAAGGACCGCTGATCTTCCTGGCCACCCCGACCGCCGTGAACGGCGCCGAAGTGGCGGTCATGGAGGCCTATGAAGCGTCGCTGAAGGGTGAGGTCCTGGCCCCGACCGCCGCGGCCCAGGGCTCCTGGCCGTACGAAAGCTTTGGCGCACCGGGCAAGGTCAACGAGGAAAAGGACGTCATCGACCTCGACGCCACCCTGGTCCGGTTCGAAAACGGCGTCCGCCTCACCGTCAAGCCGACCAAGTTCCGCGATGACCAGGTTCTGGTCCGTGTGCGGGTCGGTGGCGGTCTTCTCAGCCTGCCGTCCGACAAGCAAAGCACCACCTGGGCCGCCCCGGCCATCATCGAGGGCGGGCTTGGAAAGATCACCGCCCAGGACATGGAGCGGGTTCTGGCCTCCAGGGTCTACAGCGCCAGCTATGGCGTCCAGGACGAGGCCTTCCTGCTGGCCGGCTATACCCGGCCCGATGACGCCGAGCTGCAGATGCAGGTGCTCGCCGCCTATGTGACCGATGCCGCCTGGCGACCGGCCGCCTTCCAGCGCATTCGCAACGTCGCGGCCACCTATGACGAGCAGTACCAGGCCACCACCAGCGGCATGCTGTCCCGCGACCTGGCCGGCCTGATGCATAACGGCGACCGCCGCTGGACCTGGCCGACCCCGGCCGAGATCCGGGCGACCGAACTGGACCAGGTGAAGGCGAATGTGGCGCCGGCGCTGGCCAATGGCCCGATCGAGGTGATCATCGTCGGCGACATCACGGTCGACCGCGCCATCGAGATCACCGCCGCCACCTTCGGCGCCCTGCCCAGGCGTCCCGAGGCCACGCCCCTGCCCGCCAGTGCGCGCCTGGTCGGCTTCCCGGCCGCCAACACCGCCCCCCAGCGCCTGTTCCACAATGGCCGCGCCGACCAGTCGGCGGCCCTGGTGTTCTGGCGCACCGACGACTTCTTCAGCAACGTCCAGAAGGCCCGCAACATCAACATCCTGGCCGAGGTTCTCGGCCTGCGGCTGACCGACGAGCTGCGGGAAAAACAGGGCGCGACCTACTCGCCCAACGCCTCGGCCGTGGCCAGCGCCGAGTGGACCGACTGGGGCTACGTCATGGCCAGTGTCGAGGTGCCGCCAAACCTGGCCGACGGCTTCTTCCGCGATGTCGACAAGATCGTCGCCGACCTCGTCGCCACCCCGCCGACCGAGGACGAGATGACCCGGGCCAAGAAGCCCTATCTCGAACGCCTGACCAAGAGTCGGCAGACCAACGAGTTCTGGGCTTCGCAGCTGGAGAACGCCCAGACCGACGGCCGCCGCCTCGACTCCCTGCGCTCCCAGCTGGCCGGGGTGGAGCGCGTCTCCGCCGCTGACGTCCAGGCGGCGGCCCGAGAGTTCCTGGCCAGGGACAAGGCCTGGCGGCTGGTCGTGGTCCCGAAGGAGAAGTGATGAAAGCGCTCGCCATAGCCCTCGGGCTCGTCCTGATCGCCGGCCCTGTCCTGGCGGCAGAGCCGGACGAAGACATGCTGTATCATTGGGGCGAATGCGCCGTGGTCGGCGGCATCTACGAGGCGGCGATTGAGCGCGGCTCAGTCGACCCACGCATTCTCTCGGGCAAGACCGATTTCGACAGCGTCAGCCCGCAGATGGCGGCCCACGCCGATGACCTGGCGACCAGGCTGGGCGAAGAGCGGGCCAGCGCTGTGCGTGAAAGGCTGTTCGCGGAGTTCGACAGTCGCATGGCCGAATGGGCGTCTTCCGACGATCCGGAAGGCTTCCTGCTGACGACCTGGGGAACGACAATGGACCGCTGCCTCAAGGAAGCAGCGGTCCTGCCGGTTCCGGGAAGACCCGTAACCTAGTCTAGTAGACGGCGCCGCCGACCCCGCCGTCGAGGCTCATGGTGAAGCTCGACGAGGATTCTTCGCGGACCGTTTCCTCGCGGTAGGCGGTGTAGGTTTCGACTTCGGTGATGGTGATCACCTTCACACCGGCGCCGAAGCGACGCAGCAGCGAGCGTTCGTTGCAGTCGCGGGCCGGGCGTTGCGGACGGCAGACCACGCGGCCGGCGCGGGAGCCGCCCTCGACCGAAGCGCCGCCGTTCGGACCACCGGCCAGGCCGTCACCCGAAGCGGCGCCGCCATTCTCATAGTAGAGGCTCTCGTTTTTGCCGCAGAAGTAGCTCTTTCCGCCCTCGTTGCTGACGCGCATGTCCCAGTCGACGACGGTCCACTGCATGCGGGTGCCGGCGATGCAGCGGTACAGTTCGCCGGCGTAGCCGTCAGCGACCTCCTCGCCGGCGAACACCTGGCTGGCGGGGTGCGGCGTGTCGCGGTCATCGACGCAGTAGGCGCGGATGACGACTTTGCGGGTGCGGGTGCGCTTGGCCTCGTAGGCAACCTGCTTCTTCTTCAGGGCGCCTTCGACGTTCAGACCCTGGATGACGCCAACGGACCCGGGACCGACGTAGCCGCCCCCGCCACCACCGCCGCCGCCGTAGACAACGGCGCCTGCGCCGGCGCGGCCGCCGGCGCCCGAAACGGCGACGGCCGTGACGTTGGCGTTGACCGTAACGTTGACCCGTCCGCCGCCGCTGTCACAGCAGCTCGGCGGGCTCGGCGGCCGCGGCGGCGGTGTCGGCGGGGTGCAGCAGGGCGGCGGGCTGGGCGGGGTGCAGCAGGGCGGCGGCGGCGGCGCACAGCACTGGGCCTGCGCCTCGTCCGGCGTCGCTGAGCCGATCAGCAACAGGGTGACCCCTGCCGCCAGTCCAAGAAATGTATTGCGCAAACCCATGGGGTCGCTCCCGCCAAAATCACCGTCGCCCCCCATGCAAGAACCGAGCCGGGCTGTGTCATTCCGAAACACAAATCCCTTGGCGCGATCCTTCCCTGCAACCCTCGTGCGGTCGCTATGGACCGTCAGGAGGCAGGGTGGAGCGATGGCCCATCCCAACACGGAACGGTTGACGGAGTATTGGCGTGCCAGAGCGGGAGCGTTTGTCGCGCCTGCGCGGGCCGACATCGACCCGATGGATTTCGTCGATATCCTGCCCCAGGTGCTGATTGTCGGCCACCGCGAGGCCGGCGACCTGCCCTTCAGGCTGGTAGGCGGTCTGATTGCCCAGCTGCACCAGCGTGACCTGCGCGGGGTCAACCTGCTGACCCTGTTCACCCCGCCCGATCGCGCCGCCCTGCGCCTGGCCGTCGAACAGATCCGCCGCCGGCCGGAGCCTCTGCAGATCACCGGCGAGATCCGCTCGGACGCCGTCGGCGGCGCCGTGGGTCTGGAAATGATACTGGCGCCTCTGATCGGCGTCGACGGCGAGATCGACCGCTTCCTCGGCCTCTACCAGCCGCTCGGCATGACCGCGCGACTGATGGGCCGCACGGTCAAGGAACTGAAACTGCACAGCCTGTCGCGCTCGGGCGAGGACGGCCCCCGCCTGAGACTTGCCGCGCTGGACGGGCGTCGGATCGCCTAGGCCGAGGCCTCGTTCAGACGGTGCATCTGGGAGTCCGACAGCGTCAGCCGGGCGGCGCCCATCAGGTCCTCCAGCTGCGCGACGCTGGTCGCACTGGCGATCGGCGCCGTCAGGCCCGGGCGAGCCATGATCCAGGCCAGAGACACCTGGGCCTGCGTCGCCCCGGTCTCTGCGGCCACGGCGTCGAGGGCGGCCAGAACGCGGGGGCCCTTTTCGCTCTCGAGGTACTTCTTCATGCCGCCGCCGCGCGGGCTCTTTCCGTAGTCTTCGGCCGTCCGGTACTTCCCGGTCAGGAAGCCGCTGGCCAGGCCGTAGTAGCTGATGATCCCCACCTCGCGCTCGATACAGAGGTCGAGCAGCGGCCCTTCGATTCCCCGGTCCATGAGGTTGTAGGCCGGCTGAAGCGTGTCGTACCGCGCCACGCCCTTGTGCGCCGAAACGTCCAGCGCCGATCCCAGCCGGGCGGCGTCGAAGTTGGAAGCGCCCAGGGCCCGAACCTTGCCGGCCTTGACCAGCTGGCCGAAGGCTTCGGCCGTTTCGTCCTGCGGCGTCTCCGCGTCGTCGCGGTGCGACTGATACAGATCGATGTAGTCGGTCTGCAGCCGGCGCAGGCTGTCTTCGCAGGCCTCGACGATGTTTTTGGCAGAGAGCCCGGGCCGGGCCGGCCACATGCCGACCTTGGTGGCGATGATCACATCATCCCGCTTGCCGCGCTTCTTCAGCCAGGTCCCCAGCACCGTCTCGGACTCGCCGCCCGTGTGCCCCGGAACCCATGCCGAATAGACATCGGCGCTGTCGATGCAGTCGAAGCCGCCGGCAACGAAGGCGTCCAGCACGCTGTGCGAGGTCGCCTCGTCCGCCGTCCAGCCGAAGACGTTGCCGCCCAGCACGAGCGGCGCGATGAAAATGTGGGACCGGCCGAGCGGGCGCTTTTGCATGGCTAGGCCGCCCTTACCGAGGACGGGTCGTAGACCGGCGCATCCAGCGGCGCCAGGGCCGCCTTGCCGCGGATCATGTCGCTGGCCTTTTCGGCCACCATGATGGTCGGGGCGTTGGTGTTGCCACCGACCAGGGTCGGCATGACCGAGGCGTCGATGACGCGCAGGCCGGCGATGCCCTGGACCTTCAGCTCGCCGTCGACCACGGCCAGCGGATCGCCGGCAGCGCCCATGCGGCAGGTGCCGACCGGGTGGTAGATAGTCTCGCCGGTGCGCTTGATCCAGGCGTCGATGTCGGCGTCGGTCTTGACGTCCTTGCCGGGCGAGAACTCCTCGCCGCGATAGGGATCCAGCGCCGCCTGATGGGCCGCCTCGCGGGCGATCTTGACACCCTCGCGCATGGCCCGGCGGTCTTCCTCGGCCGCCAGGTAATTGGCGAAGATGGTCGGATCGTCGAACGGATCGGCCGAGCGCAGGCCGACCGTGCCCCGGCTCTCGGGACGCAGCTGGCAGACGTGGAAGGTAAAGCCGTCCTTCTCGATCACCACCTTGCCGTGGTCCTGCATGATGGCCAGCACGGTGTGGATCTGCAGGTCCGGTCGGTCGAGGTCCGGACGCGAGCGCAGGAAGGCGCCCGATTCCAGGAAGTTCTGCCGCCCCGGACCTTTGTTGAACAGCATGTAGTTGATGCCAGTCGCCAGGCGCTTCAGCCCCTTGTTGTAGCTGTAGGCCGTCTCGACCCCCTGGGTCAGCCAGCTCAGGGTGACGTCCAGGTGGTCCTGCAGGTTGGCGCCGACGCCCTTGCTCTCATGGACGACCTTGATCCCCTGTTTGGCCAGGTCGTCGGCGACGCCGATGCCCGACAGCTGCAGGATATGCGGCGACTGCACCGCGCCGGCGCTCAGCAGCACCTCGGCGTCGGCATAGGCGACAATGCGTTCGCCGCCCTTGACCGCATACTCGACGCCGACGGCCTTGCCGTTCTCGATGACGATCTTGGTCGTCCGCGCGCCGGTCAGGCAGGTCAGGTTCGGACGATTCAGCGCGGGGTACAGGTAGGCCTTGGCCGCGCTCCACCGCTGACCGTCGCGAATGGTCATCTGATAAGGACCCCAGCCTTCCTGCTGGAAGCCGTTGAAATCCTTGGTCACCGGATGGCCGGCCTGACGACCCGCCTCGATGGTGGCGGAGTAGATGGGGTTGGGCGAACTGGCCTTGGAAACGTGCAGCGGGCCGTCGCCGCCGTGCCATTCGTCGCCGCCGCCTTCCAGGCTCTCGGAACGCTTGAAGTAGGGCAGCACGTCGGCATAGCCCCAGCCGCCCAGGCCCATCTGGCGCCACTGGTCATAGTCGCGCGCATGGCCGCGGATATAGACCATGCCGTTGATCGACGAGGAGCCGCCCCAACCCTTGCCGCGCGGCCACCAGAGCTTGCGGTTGTTCAGGTGCGGTTCTTCCTCGGTCCAGAAGCCCCAGTTGTAGTCGCCCTTGTCCTTGATCAGCCCGCCGACCCCGGCCGGCATCTTGACGAGGATGGAGGTGTCCTTGCCGCCGGCTTCCAGCAGCAGAACCTTGACGTTGGCGTCCTCGGTCAGCCGACCGGCCAGCACGCAACCGGCCGAGCCGGCGCCGATGATGATGTAGTCGTAACGGTCGGCCATCAGGCGCGTCTCCCGGTAGGTTATCGTTGTTAAGCCGACAGTGACGCCGGCGTCAGGTTTGGGCAAGACCCTCTCGCTAGGTCAGTTCCGCCTCACCAACAGGACGCCGAGGACGACCAGCGCCAATCCGGCGACCCGACCAAGATTCACTGGCCTGGGCTCGATGCCGAACGCCCCGAAGTGGTCGAGGATAATGCTGATCAACAGCTGGCCGCCGACCATCAGGGTGATGGTGGTCGCCACGCCCAGCTTCGGCGCCGAGAAGGCCGCCGCGCAGACGAAGCCGACGCCGTAGACGCCGCCCATCCAGGCATACCACGGCAAGGCGGCCGCCCCCTGCAGGTCCGGCTTGATCCGCAAAGCCAGGACCAGCACCAGCAGCACGGCCGTGCCGACGGCGAACGACACGAAAGCGGCGTTGACCGGCGAGTTCAGCGGCCGGGCCAGCATGGCGTTGGTCGGCCCCTGGGTGGCCGTCAGCATGCCGCCGATGATGCTGGCGACGATGGCGAAGGCGATCATGGACTTGGTCATGGTTGATTCCCGCTCCCTGCGCCTCCATACCGCCCCATCGCCCGTCGAGCATGGGCTTTCGATAGCAGGAGGCCCGCCATGGCCGACAACGACGAAACCATCGACCGCCTGTTCAACGCCGGCGACGACGCCTGGGAAGAGGGCGACGAAGCCAAGGCGTTCGGCTTCTTCAAGCAGGCCGCCGAGCTGGGCGACATCGCCGCCATGCTGAACGTCGGCTATTTCCTCGACGAGGGCCTGGGCGTGAAGGCCGACAAGGCCGCCGCCATGGACTGGTACCGCAAGGCCTATGACCTGGGCGACGCCAGCGCCGCCAACAACATCGCCATCCTCTGCCGCGAGAAGAACGACCAGGCCGGCGCCGCCGAATGGTTCGCCAAGGCCGCCGAGCTGGGCGATGGCGATGCGCTCGTCGAGCTGGCCAAGATCAATATCGCGGGCCAGGGCGTGCCGAAGGATGAGGCCAAGGCGCGCCAATACCTCGAGAAGGCGCTGGCCCTGCCGGTCGACAACGGTGAGGACGACGCAGAAATTGACGTCGACCAGCCGTTCATCAGCCTGGCCGGACATGAAGAGGCCGTGGAAATACTGGCCGGGATGACCCGCTAAAGTTTGGTCGACAGCAGCAGCCTGCCCGGCCCCACCCGACCGAGCACCTTTGGCAGGTCGATATCCGAGAAGGCGAAGCAGCCTTCGCTACGGCCGATGCGACCGCCGGCAGCCATCGCCGGGTTCACGTACCAGGCGCTGTGGATGACGATGGCGCGGCCGCGGGCGTTGCTGTTGCCGGGGTCGAGGCCGTCCAGCCGCATCGAGCGGCCGTGCTTGCCGCTGTAGAGCTCCGCGGTCTTGAAGGCGCCCTCCGAGCTGGCGTTCGAGCCGAAGGCGTTCGAGAAGGCCTTCACCCAGCCGCTGTTACCCGGATCGCTGCCCCGACCGTGGGAAACCAGCAGGCTGGTTACTGTGCCGCCGGCCATGTCCAGCAGGTGGAAGCGCGGCGTCTTGCTGACCGCCGAGTAGTCGGTGACCGCGACGATGTCGTGGTGGGGGATGGTCGTTCCAAGGCGCCCGAGCGCGGCCCTGGCGCGCGCCAGCAGGCGGGCGGTGTCCGGCGAGACGGCGGCGTCGGCAATGGCCGGCGCCGCGATCGACAGGGCCGCGCCGGCGCTGGCCGAGGTGAGGAAGGCTCTACGTGTAAGCAAGCTGGGACGCCCCGGATGCAATGAACGAGATTGCTTCATATCCTCCCTATGGGTCGGCAGGCGCTGCGGCATTCGGGCGCTGTGCGCAAGTGCGCACCCTAACTTTCGGAGAATCCTTGACTTTCCTATGCTGCACCGCGATATAGCGCTTCTGCGCAGCTTATCTGCGCCTTCGGCCGCGCCCGGCCGCGTGAGGAGCGTTTATTCGCTTCGCCCAGGCGCGAGACTGAACTTCCCCATAAGGACGCCATACGCGGGGCGTTTTCCAACGACCCCCGCGATCCACCGCGCCGGCCATTGAGCCCGCGCGGATACGGTCGCACTTTGAAAGACCAACGGCTTTGACCGATTTCGCTTCCCTGGGCCTTTGCAAGCCCATCCTTTCGGCCCTTCTGGCCGAGGGCTATACCTCCCCTACCCCGATCCAGGCCCAGGCGATCCCGCTTGTGCTCGAAGGTCGTGACATCCTGGGCATCGCCCAGACGGGCACCGGCAAGACCGCCGCCTTCGCCCTGCCGATCCTGCAGCGCCTGGCCGAAACCCGTAAGCCCGCGCCCCGTCGCGGCTGCCGCTGCCTGGTGCTCTCCCCCACCCGCGAACTGGCCACCCAGATCGCCGAGAGCTTCCGCACCTACGGCAAGAACATGGGCCTGAGCGTCACCGTCGTCTTCGGCGGCGTGAAGTACGGACCCCAGGTCCGCGCCCTGGCCGCCGGCGTCGACATCCTGGTCGCCACCCCCGGCCGGCTGATCGACCACATCAACGAGAAGGTCGCCAACCTGTCGGAGACCGAAGTCTTCGTGCTCGACGAGGCCGACCAGATGCTCGACATGGGCTTCGTGGTGCCGATCCGTCGCATCGCCAAGACCCTGCCGCAGGCCCGCCAGAACCTGTTCTTCTCGGCCACCATGCCGACGGAGATCGGCAAGCTGGCCGGTGAACTGCTGAAGAACCCGGCCAAGGTGTCGGTGACCCCGCAGGCCACCACCGTCGAGAAGATCGACCAGAAGATTCTGTTCATCGAGGCGGGCCGCAAGCGCGCCCTGCTGGCCGAACTGATGGACGACGGCGCCATGAAGCGGGTCCTGATCTTCACCCGCACCAAGCGCGGCGCCGACCGCGTGGCCAAGCAGCTGGGAACCATCGGTGTCGAGGCTGCCGCCATCCACGGCGACAAGAGCCAGGGTCAACGCGAGCGCAGCCTGGCGTCCTTCAAGGCCGGCGACGTCCGCGCCCTGGTGGCGACCGACATCGCCGCCCGCGGCATCGACGTCGACGGCGTTTCGCACGTCATCCAGTACGAACTTCCCAACGTGCCGGAAGCCTATGTCCACCGGATCGGGCGCACCGCCCGGGCCGGCGCCAATGGCTCGGCCATCAGCCTGGTGGCCGACGACGAGCGTAACCTGCTGAAGGACATCCAGAAGGTCACCCGTCAGACCATCCCCAGCTGGGACCGTCGCAACGACCGCGTGCTCGGCTCCTCGGAAGCCGCGTTCAAGGCCGCCCAACCGCCGGAAGCCCCGCGCGCCTCGCGTCCGGGTGGCTATGACCCGATGGTCGAAGGCGCCGTGGCGGCCCCGCCCGCCGGCCCCCGCTCCAATGCTGATGGCGCCGAAAAGCCGAAGAAGCGCAAGCGCTTCCGTCCCGGTGGCGGTCGTGGTCCGAACACCACGGCCCGCGCTCAGGCCTAGGCTCAGCGACGGTTGAAACGAATTGGCCCCGCCGTCTCAGGACGGCGGGGCCTTTCTTTTGCACCTTGGCGCCCCGGTGCGCGTGACCGTGGTCAAGGCATACAAGCCGTTCCGACGGCTTATCGAAGCGACAGGCTATTGTACCAGAGGCTCGGGGTATTCCAGCTTGTTGGT
>JAUMCZ010000078.1:0-9470 GCA_032122215.1 Caulobacter sp. | reverse complement strand
GGGGGCGATAAACAGTTGGCCCTTGCTGAAGCGGGCGACGGCGGCCTTGGCCAGGCTCGGCGGGCAGCCGGGATCGATCTCGGCGGCGATGAGCAGGGTGGGCACATTGCTGGACTGCGGACCGGCGTCGAGGGGATCGGGCTTGCCGACCGCCCAGGCCTCGCAGACCTCGAAATAGCGGGTCATCGAAGGTACGGCGAGGGCGGCGATCGGGTCGTCACCGACCTGCGCCACCTTGGCCCGGTCCTCGAAGGGGAACTCCTCCTTGCAGAGGTGGGTCAGGTGTTGGCCTTCGAAATAGGGGCTGCGCTCGGCGCGGTGAGCCTCGAGGGCGGAGAAGTCGCCCTTGACGAAGTTGGCCAGATCCATCGGCAGGTGGCGGGCGCCGTAGCTGTCATAGGCGGCGTCCATCAGAAAACCGGCCATGTCGTCGGCCGTGTAGGCGCGGCCCTTGCCCTGCACCGGGCCGGCATTGAACTTTTTGGCCAGGGTCACGAAGTCGGCCTCGACGGTCGGGAAGCGTTTCGCACACTCGGCGTCGGCGGCGCACTTGCCGAGCACCAGATGCACCGCGTCGGAGATCAACTGCGGGCCGCCCTGGGCCCACTTCGCTTCCGGCGGCCAGGGACTGTCGAGCACCACGGCCCGGATCCCCTGCGGCGCATGGCGCAGGATGCCCATGGCGATGCTGGTCCCGTAGGAGGCGCCGAAGAGGTCGATTTCCTTGTAGCCGAGGGCCTGGCGCAGGTCCTGGACGTCGAGGGCCACCTCCTTGATGTTGTAGCGGGAGAGGTCGACCCCGGCGGCGGCATGCAGCCGGCCACAGGCCTTCAGCGTTTCCCCTGCGGCGCTGGTCAGCGGGCCGGCGTCGTTCATCGCGACGTTGCCGCAGTCGAGAAGCGGCGAGGCCATTCCTGAGCCGCGTTCGTCGAAGAAGACCCAGTCCTGATCGACGGCGATCATGTCCCTGCCCAGAGGCGAGCGGGCGATGCGCCCTGCCCCGACGGCGGCCGCGCCGCCCGGGCCGCCCTGCAGGTAGAAGACCGGCGGCTGGCCGGCGCGGGGGGTCTGGGCCTTGATGATGACGACCGGGATGGCCACCCGTCGCGTGCTGGCCGTGCCGCGCGACTCGTCCACTGTCAGGATGCCGCAGGAGGCGCGGCTGGCCGCCGCCCCGAAGTCGCCGACGCAGGGGCCGGCCGTGTAGACGGGCTTGGCGGCCATGGCGGGCGCGGCGAAGGCGAGGCCGGCGCAGGCGATGGCGGCGGCGAGAAGGGGGCGGATCATGCGGGGCTCCGGAACGTTGGCGGCGCCTTACGCGGACCAACGCGCCAAGGCCAAGCGATTTAGGTGTTCAGCCCTTCCAGGTCTCGGCGAACACCCGATGGAAGTTGGCGCCCAGCACCTTCTCGGCGACGCGGGCCGGATAGCCCCGCTTGAGCAGTTGATCGGCGATGACGGCGCAGCGGTCGGATCGATTCAGCCCGGTGACGAAGGGCGGCGGGCCCTCGCCGGGGGCGGCGACGCCGCTGGCCTGGCGGCGAGCCGTCTCGGCGTCCCACATTTTCAGGCTCTCGGGCGAGGTGTCGAAGGGGGTAAGGATGGTGTCGCTGCCGATGCCGACATGGTCCTCGCCGGCGATCTTCAGGGCGTGGGTCAGATGGCCGATGTAGGCGGCGAGCGAGGGCTGTTCCGGGGCGACGGAGATGTAGCTGAGCTCGAAAATGCCGATGACGCCCCCCTTGTCGGCCAGGGTGCGGATGAAGCGGTCGGACTTGTTGCGCGGATGCGGCCGGATGGCCCCGGCGCCGGCGTGGGTGACCAGCACCGGTCTGGTGGAGGCGGCAATGGCGGCGAAGCCTGTCGTCTCGTCGCTGTGGCTGATGTCGAGGGTGACGCCGAGGCTGTTCATGCGCGCGATGGCCTGGCGGCCAAGGTCGGTCAGGCCGAGGGCGGTCTTTGACATCACGCCGGAGCCGAACGGCGTGTTGAGGTTGTAGCTGAGGCCCATGACCAGAACGTCCAGCGCCCGGAAGTGATCGATCGCGTCGACCTGGCCTTCCAGCATCTCGCCGGCTTCGAAGGAGGCGATGAAGCCGATCCGGCCGCCGGCCTTGGCGGCGGCGATGTCCTGGATCCGGCGAACGCGGGTGAAGAGATCGCTGTTGAGGGCGATGGCCTTGTCGACCAGGGCGCATTCCTCCGTGGTCTCGGCCCGGTTCTGCCGACCGGGTCCGCCGAGCGTCATCTTGAAGGCGCTGATGCCCGAAGCCTTGACCTGGGCCCGGAGGGTGGCGTCCAGCGGGGCGGTGGGATCGAGCGGCGCAACCAGATTGCCGTCGATGACGATGGCGTCGCGATACAGCCGGCGCGCGGCGGGGCTGATCCTTTCGGCGGCGATGGCGGGCAGGGCCGTGAAGGCAGAGGCGACCACGCCGCCCGCCAGAAACTGTCTTCGATCCATCGCCAACCTCATCCGCAGGAGTGAGGCCTGACGATATGTAGGGGCCTACATATCGTCAAATGAACTCGCGGTAAGGGACGGGAGCTGTTCGATGATGCGGTCAAACATCGACTTGCGCGCAAGGGCGTCGTCGAGCCGGTCCAGAAGGGCGACCAGATCGCCGGCCTCGGTGTTGAGCGCATCGGCGGCGGCGTTGAAGGCGTCCCATAGCGGGGCCAGTTCGTCGGCCAGGGCGCGGCCCTGGTCGGTGAGGACCAGGTTGCGCTTGCGGCCGTCTTCCGGCGAGACCGCCGAGGTGACGATGCCGGCCTTTTCCATGGAGCGACTGGCCTCGCTGACCGAGACGTGGGTGATGCGAAGCACCCTGGCGATGGCCCCGACCGACATCGGCCCGTTGGCGATCAACTGGCGAAGGATGCCGTACCAGCGCTGTTCAAAGCGCACGGATCGGGCGGCGTAGACGCGTGTCCCGTCGCGGTCGAGCTGGTCGGAGGCGCGGCGCAGGCGGGCGGCCAGGGCCTGGCCCCGAAAGCTGCGGCTGTAGTCGGTATCGCTCATCGGCCCAGCCATACCGCGAATGAACCCTCAGGCGTGAGGGGCTTCCGCATGTGTCAAACAAGCGCTTGAATGCCGCAAGGTGAGGGCGCTTAGGTGCGCCCGAAATCAAAACGAGGAGGCGTTCATGCCTGAAGCTCTGATCATCGACGCGGTCCGTACCCCCCGGGGGATCGGCAAGATCGGCAAGGGCGCCCTTGCCGAAATCCACCCGCAGGAACTGGGCGCCACCGTGCTCAAGGCCCTGGCCGAACGCAACAAGATCAACACCGCCGAAGTCGACGACATCTTCTGGGGCACCAGCAGCCAGGTCGGCATGCAGGGCGGCGATCTGGGCCGTATGTCGGCGCTGTCGGCCGGCTATGACGTCAAGTCCTCGGCCATGACGCTGGACCGCTTCTGCGGCTCGGGCATCACCGCCGTCAGCCTGGCGGCCCAAGCCATCATGTCGGGCATGGAAGACCTGGTCATCGCCGGCGGCACCGAAATGATGTCGATGGCCGGCCGTCGCGCCCCGTCGGACGGCGCCCCGATGCTGATGGACCGCGGCAACAAGAAGCTGCGCGACATGCATCCCCAGTCCCACCAGGGCGTCTGCGCTGACGCCATCGCCACCCTGGAAGGCATCACCCGTGAAGACGTCGACGCCCTGGCCCTCGAAAGCCAGAAGCGCGCCGCCGCCGCCATCGCCGGTGGCCACTTCGATAAGAGCCTGGTTCCGGTCTACAACGCCGACGGCACCCTGGCCCTGGACAAGGAAGAGTTCCCGCGTCCGGAAACCACCGCCGAGGGCCTGGCCGGCCTGAAGCCGTCGTTCGCCGCCATGGCCGACGTGCCGCTCGACGAGGAAGGCACCACCTTCCGCAAGCTGATCACCGCCGTGCACCCGGGCCTGGACATCCAGTTCATGCACCACGCCGGCAACAGCTCGGGCGTCGTGGACGGCTCGGCCGCCATCCTCCTCGCCTCGCCCAAATACGCCAAGGAGCATGGCCTGAAAGCCCGCGCCAAGGTCATCGCCACCGCCAACATGGGCGACTCGCCGACCCTGATGCTCAACGCCCCGGTCCCCGCCGCCCGCAAGGTGCTGGAAAAGGCCGGCCTGACGGTCGACGACATCGACCTGTGGGAAATCAACGAAGCCTTCGCGGTGGTCGCCGAGAAGTTCATCCGTGACCTCAAGCTCGACCGCGCCAAGGTCAACGTCAACGGCGGCGCCATGGCGCTGGGTCACCCGATCGGCGCCACCGGCGCCATCCTGATCGGCACCATGGTCGACGAACTGGAACGCCGCGGCCTGAAGCGCGGCCTGGTCACCATGTGCGCCGCCGGCGGCATGGCCCCGGCCATCATCATCGAGCGCGTCGAAGGCTAGTCTTTCGCGGCAGGTAATCGACGAGGGCCCCGGAGCGATCCGGGGCCCTTTGTCGTTGGGTCTGCATGCGCAGCCTCGTCCTGATCCCCGTCCTTCTGCTCGCCGCCTGTGACCTGGTCCCCGTGGCGCGGACCGCGACCTACGATCCGGGCGTCGCCGCATCGGTGGACCAGGCCATGTGCCGGCTGGGCTTCACCGCCGTTCCGATGACGGAACTGCCGAGCGGTCACCACCTCGTTGAAGCGATCCTCAACGGCAAGCCGGCCCGCTTCGTGGTCGACACCGGCGCCAACGCCACGGTCCTGCACGCGCCGCTGGTGGCGGAGTATGGTCTTGAACGAGCGCTGGGCGCGGCGGCCGCCGTCGGGCTGGGTGGCCAGGCCAAGGCTGGACTGTGGCGCTACCAGACCCTGACGATCGGCGCGGTCGAGACGCCGGGGGGACGGATCATCAGCACCGACCTTGGGCAGATGGTCAATGTGCTGGGCGCAAGCGCGGACCAGCCCATCGCGGGCATCATCGGCCAGGATGTGCTGTCCGCCCAGCAGGCGGTGATCGATGTGCCCCGGCCGATTCTCTATCTGCGCTCAAAGGGCGCGCCGTCGGCGGTCGATCCCGCCAGCTGCGGGGCTTAAGCGGCGCGCTTCAGCGGCGCCGGCGCCAGCTCCAGCTCCGGACGACGGGCGGGGGTCGACCGGGCAGGCGTGCGGGCCTGCTTCATCTCGTGCAGATTGACGACGACCCAAGCGTACATCATCACGCAGAACAGGCTGCCGAAGCCGAGAAAGACGGCGGTCAGGAAGATATCTTGGAAGGTCATGTCGGGCTCCTTTGTCCGGGAGCCTGATCCTCCCGCCGGGGCCGGCCGGCGAACATTCGGGAATGACCCTTACGTGTTGACCCTTAGTCTTCAGCCAGCAGGGTCATGCGCACCAGGTCCGACAGGGAGCCAGCCTGCATCTTGGTCATGACGTTGGCGCGATAGATTTCCACCGTGCGCGGGCTGATCCCCAGGTCGTAGGCGATGATCTTGTTGGGCTTGCCGGCCAGCAGGCCGTCCAGCACCTCAGCCTCGCGACCCGAGAGGGCGGCGCGCCGGTCGCGGACGTCCTGGCGGCCCTGGGCCCGCTGGCGGTCCGCCTCGCCGCGGCCAAGGCCCGCGCGCAGGACCGACAGCAGCGCCTCGTCCTCGAAGGGCTTCTCGAGGAAGTCGACCACGCCGGCCCGCATGGCCTCGATGGCAAGGGCCAGGTCCGCGTGGCCGGTCATGACGATGACCGGCAACTCGACGCCGGCCGCCTTGACCCGCCGCACCATCTCCAACCCGTTGATCTGCGGCATGCGGACGTCGGTCAGGATGCAGCCGGGCTCGAGGCCTGGCAGGGCGTTCAGAAAGCTGGCCGCGCTGTCGTAGGCGCGGGCTTCCAGCCCGGCGCTGTCCAGCAGGAACAGCAGGCTGTCGCGCATGGCCTCGTCGTCGTCGACGATGTGCACGACCCCTTCCGCACTCTGGCCGTCACTCATCCAGGTCTCCGTCGGTCACGGCCTGCAGGGTGAACCGGAAGGTGGCGCCGCCGCCAGGGGTTTGTTCGGGCCACAGCCGGCCGCCGTGCGCCTCGATGATGGTCCGGCATATGCTAAGGCCCACCCCCATGCCCGCCGCCTTGGTGGTGACAAAGGGTTGGAACAGCCGGCCCTCGATCTCCGGGGCAATGCCGGGACCGGTGTCGGCGACGCTGACCTGCGCCATGTCATCGGGGGCCGGATCGATCCGCACCGTCAGGTCCTTGCGCGGGCTGTCCTCCATGGCGTCGATGGCGTTGCGCAGGAGGTTGAGCACCACCTGCTGGATCTGTACCCGGTCGGCCAGAACCGCATCGATCGCCGGATCGAAATGGAAGCGGACGATGACGCCTTGTTCCCGGGCCCCGACCAGGCCCAGAGCCGCCGCCTCCTCGACGATCCGCGGAAGGCTCTCGATCCGGCGTTCTGTCTCGCCCCGGGCCGCGAACTCGCGCAGGCGGCGGATGATGTCGCCGGCCCGCAAAGCCTGCTCGGCGGCCTTGTCGAGGCCGGCGCGGGCCTTGTCGACGCCTCCGCTGGCCAGCAGCCGGCTGGAGCCCTTCAGGTAGTTGGCGATGGCGCCGAGCGGCTGGTTGATCTCATGGGCCAGGGCGGAGGCCATCTCGCCCATGGCGGTCAGGCGTGAGACATGGATCAGGTCGCCCTGCAGCGCCTGCAGCCGGGCTTCGGTCGATTGGCGCTCGGTCAGGTCGCGGACGAAGCCGGTGAAGAAACGGCCGGTCTCGGTGCGGATCTCGCCAACCGCCAACTCCATGGGGAAGGTGCTCCCGTCCCGCCGCTCGCCGACGACGACGCGGCCGAGGCCGATGATCCTTGGTTCGTCGGTGAGGTAGTAGCGAGACAGGTAGGCGTCATGGTCGGCCCGATGCGGCTGGGGCATCAACCGGCTGACATTGCGGCCAAGGACTTCGTCCGAGGCCCAACCGAACAAGCGCTCCGCGGCGGCGCTGAACGATCGGATGAGGCCCTTTTCGTCGATGACGACCATGGCGTCCGGGATGGTGTCGAGGATCGACTGCAGGTGCGCCTCGCGCTCGGCCAGGTCACGGTTGATGCGGACGGCATGACCCTGGGCGCGCTGGAAGATTTCGCCGCCGATCACGATGCTGGCCGCGGCCAGAACGAACAGAAGCAGAGAGGCGGCGTCGTGGCCCATGCTCCAGACCGCGAAGGTCCCGACGGCCGCGGCCAGCAGGCCGGGGACCAGACCGCCCGTGGCCGCCGCCAGCACCACGGCCGGGATCATCAGCAGCGGCGTCGCCGCCTCCTTCAGCGCCGGTCCGATCAGCACCTTGGCCGCCCAGCCGAACGACAGCCCGGCTCCACCGGCCAGCAGGCCAAGCCAGAGGCGCTGGGCATGATCGAAGCGGAACGTGGCGGTGTTGAGCACGGGCCTGATCTTAGGGCAGGCGGGGCGCGAGGGCGACCTAGGTAGAAGCCCGTAAGGTCATTTCCGAAATTTTCTGGTGCGGATAAGGCGCGCAAAACCACCTCATCGGCGGACAGGAGAAGGTCCGCCTCCGATGAGGACAAGTACCGCCATGACCGCCCCCCCAGTTGATCTGACCGTCCACCACAAGCCTCGCGGCGCCTCGGACCGCGTCGCCCTCGGCTTCGTCAAGGCGCTTCGCTTCTTCGCGGACACCTTCTTCGCCAAGCGCTACGGCCACCGGGCCGTGGTGCTGGAAACCGTCGCGGCGGTGCCCGGCATGGTCGGCGCCACGCTGACCCACCTCAGGTGCCTGCGCCGGATGTCCGACGACAACGGCTGGATCAAGACCCTGATGGACGAGGCCGAGAACGAGCGCATGCACCTGATGACCTTCATCAAGGTCTGCCAGCCGACGGCGTTCGAGCGCTTCGTGGTCGTGGCCGTGCAGTGGGTCTTCTACCTCTTCTTCTTCGCCCTCTATCTGGTGTCGGCCAGGACGGCCCACCGGGTGGTCGGCTATTTCGAGGAAGAGGCGGTGATCAGCTACACACACTACCTGGCCGAGATCGACGAGGGCCGTTCGGAGAACGTGGCGGCTCCGAGTATCGCGATCCGCTACTGGGGCCTGGCGGCTGACGCCACGCTGCGCGATGTGGTCGAGGTTGTCCGCGCCGACGAAGCCCATCACCGGGACGTCAACCACGGCTTCGCCAACGAACTGGTCGGGCTGCCGGTCGGCGATCCCGCCCCCTGCCCGCCGCATGTGATGCTGGAACCCCACTGGAAGCGGGCGGCCTGACTCCCGACCGGGAACAGGCCAGTCTGCAAGGGCCCGGTGCGAACCGGGTCCTTTTTTATGCCCGCTTGCGTCCCGCGAAGGCCGTTGCGGCGATGCCGAGACCAATCAGCAGCACCCCGGCCGCATGGTAGGGGTGGAACGGCTCTCCGAGCAGGGCGACGGCCAGCACGGCGCCGAACACCGGCATCAGATGCATGTACTGCCCGGCCGGGCCGGCTCCGATCAGCTCGACCCCGCGATTGAAGCAGAGGTAGGCCAGGAACGACGGGAAGAGGGCGACATAGGCGATGCCGCCCAGCGCGGCCGGCGTGGGCGCGAAGGAGCGCCCCTGGATCAGCTCATGGGCGTAGAGCGGGGCCGTGATCAGGGCGGCCAGCACGAAGGTGACCAGCAGCAGGCTCAGCGGATGAACCTGCGGGCGGCGGCGCAGGAGCAGGCTGTAGCCGGCATAGAGCACCACCCCGACCAGGATGATGCCGTCGCCCGGATTGAGATGCAGCGACAGCAGGCGCCAGGGCCGGCCCTCGCTGATCACCACCAGCACGCCCAGCAGCGACAGGGCCACGCCGACCAGGGCGCCGACGCCGATGCGGTCCCGCAGCAGCACGAAGCCGAAGAACAGGATCAGGGGCGGGATCGCCGCCTGCATCAGCAGGCTGTTGAGGGCCGTGGTGCTTTCAAGGCCCCAGTAGAGCAGGGCCCCGAACGAGGCGACACCGCTGAGGCTGAGGAGCAGGACCAGCTTCCAGTGACGGCGCAGGACCGGCGCGTCTGTCTTCAGGTGCTTCCAGGCCAGGGGCGCGACCAGCAGGCTGGCCAGAACCCAGCGCCAGAAGGTCAGGGTCATCGGCGGCACGATCCCGCTCATCGCCCGGCCGGCGATGCTGTTGCCGGCCCAGAACAGCATGGTGGCGGCCAGCAGGAGCGGCGCGCTCTTCCAGAGGCGCTGTCCAAGCGACGCCGGGTCGGCGCTCACGCGCCGATGGCCACGATCTCGACCTCGCCGCCGGCGACCAGGGCGGTGTCCCCCTCGCCCTTGCCGAGCAGGGCCTGGGCGACCGGCGAGACCCAGGAGACGCTGCCCCTGGCCGGGTCGGCCTCGTCTTCGCCGACGATGCGGAAGGTCTGCCGGCGGCCGTCCTCGCGGTCGAAGGTGACGCTGCAGCCGAACTGGACAATGTCGCAGGACTCCGGCGGCTGCGTCAGCTGGGCGCTGGCGCGGCGGGCGTTGTAGTAGCGCAGGTCGCGGGTGGCCCTGGCC
>JAUMCZ010000077.1:0-8856 GCA_032122215.1 Caulobacter sp. | reverse complement strand
AGGGTGCGCTGTTCGGTCTGGGTGCGGGCCTCGACGGCGGCGGTGACGCTGGCCGGGTAGCGGATGGTGCCGACCCATTCCATCTGGCTGATCTCGACCCCCTCGACCGCCCATTTGTTGCGCACCCGCTGGAAGGCCTTCTGTATGACCATCTGGCGGCCGGCGCCCATGAGAGAGCCGGTGCAGGGCGGCGCGTTGGCGGCCGGCGTCGGCGTCACGCCTGAGACGGTGCCGACCGGGTTGAGGTTACAGGACACCGGCACCTGCTCGGTCTCCTTGGCGATGGCCGAGCGCACATCATTGCGGATCTGGCCGTCGAGCAGATCGTCGAACGGCTGGCGCCAACGGGCGTAGAGGTCGGCGGCGCGGTCGTCGCGCACCCGGATGGTCAGGTTGACGTCGGCGGTCATCGGCAGGCCGGTCTGATCGGCGAAGGCGATTTCCTCGTTCTCCTTGCCGTCGCTGTTGGGCTCGCGGGTGTAGCTGTAGGTGCGCTGGCGGGTGGGGTAGACGATGATGTCCTCGCCCAGACCCTTCCAGTGCCAACCCGGGCGCAGTTCAGCCAGCTGAACGCCGGGATTTTCGCCGAACCTGGTGGTCTTGATGCCAGCTTCGCCGCTCTCGACCGTGGTGCTGCAGGCGGTGACGGTGCAGCCGGCGCCGGCCAGCAGAAGCACCAGAGTCCCGATCATCAGCACCGTGCGGCCGATGTTGCCGGCGCCGCCGCCGAACCTGTCACTGATCGCCATGAGTTTTCCCCTCCAGACAAGACTGGAGGGCAGGCTGACGGCTCAAGGGCCGGGCCGCAAGGGCTAGGTGGGGCGGTAGGCTTCGCGGGCCTTGTAGTCGACCATGGCGTCACGCACCCATTTGCAGGCGCCGGGCTTGCCGACCAGGGTGGATTCCTCGACCAGGCCCTGCAGATCGGTCTGGACCAGCACGTCGCAGCGGGTCTTGTTCCAGACGAACATCATCTTGCGCCCGACCGTCTCCTTGCGGTCCGGCAGGCCGAGCGTGCGGTAGACCACCGCCACGTCCTTGCCCTTCATGTCGTCCAGGCCCTCGCGGATCGGCTCATAGACCCGGTTGCGGTGCGTGGCGCAGCCGCTCATCGCCAGACCGATGGCGACGACCGCCACCGCCTGCAGGACCTGTTTACGCATCACTCTTCCCCTCAGGCCCGGCGACCGGCCGTGGCCACATTGTCCAGGCCGAGAGCGCTGAGCGCGCCGCCGGCGATGCCGGCCGCGTCGAGGCCCGCCTGGGCATACATCAGATCGGGCTTGTCCTGGTCCTGGAAAACGTCGGGCAGCGCCAGGGTGCGGACCTTCAGGCCGCGATCCAGCGCGCCATGGGCCGCCAGTTCCTGCAGCACGAAGGCCCCGAAACCGCCCATGGCGCCTTCCTCGATGGTCACCAGCGCCTCATGCTCGCGGGCCAGCCGCAGCAGCAGATCGACGTCCAGCGGCTTGGCGAAGCGGGCGTCGACGACGGTCGCGGACAGACCGCGCGCCGCCAGCAGGTCGGCGGCCTTGAGGGTTTCCTGCAGGCGCGTACCGAAGGAGACCAGCGCCACGGCCGTGCCCTCACGCACCACCCGGCCCTTGCCGATCTCGAGCGGCTCGTTGACCAGCGGCATGTCCAGGCCCATGCCCTCGCCGCGCGGATAGCGGAAGGCGCTGGGCCGGTCGTCGATGGCCGCGGCGGTGGCGACCATGCGGGCCAGTTCGACCTCGTCGGCGGCGGCCATCAGAATCATGCCGGGCAGCGCGCCCATGAAGCCGACGTCAAAGCTGCCGGCGTGGGTCGGGCCGTCGGCGCCGACCAGGCCGGCGCGGTCCATGGCGAAGCGCACGGGCAGCCGCTGGATGGCGACGTCGTGCACCACCTGGTCGTAGCCGCGCTGCAGGAAGGTCGAATAGATAGCGCAAAAGGGCTTCATGCCGTCGGCGGCGAGGCCGGCGGCGAAGGTCACAGCGTGCTGCTCGGCGATGCCGACATCGAAGCAGCGCTTGGGGAAGGCCTTCTGGAAGATGTCGAGGCCGGTGCCGGACGGCATAGCGGCGGTGACCGCGAGAATACGGTCGTCCTTTTCGGCCTCCTTCACCAGCGCCTGGGCGAAGACCTTGGTGTAGCTGGGCGGGCCGGCGGCGGCCTTGGCCTGCTCTCCGGTGACGACGTTGAACTTGACGACGCCATGGTACTTGTCGTCGGCGCTCTCGGCCGGGGCGTAGCCCTTGCCCTTCTGGGTCACGACGTGAACCAGCACCGGCTTGTTCATTTCGCGGACGTTCTGCAGCACCGGGATCAGCGCATCGAGGTCATGGCCGTCGATCGGCCCGACGTACTGGAAGCCCAGTTCCTCGAAGAAGGTGCCGCCGGTGACCATGCCGCGGGCGAACTCCTCGGCCTTGCGGGCCGCTTCCTGCAGGCTCTTGGGGAAGACCCGGCTCATCGACTTGCCGAGGTTGCGCAGCTGTTGGTAGCCGCCGGACGACACCACGCGGGCCAGATAGGCGCTCATGCCGCCGACGGGCGGGGCGATGGACATGTCGTTGTCGTTCAGGATGACGATGATCTGGCCGGTGGTCTCGGCGGCGTTGTTCATCGCCTCATAGGCCATGCCGGCGCTCATCGAGCCGTCGCCGATCACGGCGACGACCTTGTTGTTGTCGCCCTTGGCGTCGCGCGCCGCGCAGAAGCCGAGCGCCGCCGAGATCGAGGTCGCCGCATGGGCCGCGCCGAAGGGGTCGTATTCGCTTTCGGCCCGCTTGGTGAACCCCGACAGGCCGCCGCCCTGGCGAAGGGTGCGCATGCGGTCGCGGCGTCCGGTGAGGATCTTGTGCGGGTAGGCCTGGTGGCCGACGTCCCAAATGACGATGTCGCGCGGCGTCTCGAACACATGGTGCAGCGCCACGGTCAGTTCGACCACACCCAGGCCGGCCCCAAGATGGCCGCCAGTGACGGAGACGGACTCGATCGTCTCGGCCCGGACCTCTTCAGCCAATTGCTTGAGCTGGGGGATGGTGAAGTCGCGGGTGTCCGCCGGCGAGGCGACGGTGTCGAGCAACGGGGTCACAGGGGGCATCTAGAGCGCAGTCCATAGCGGCGCGGTCTGCTGCGCGCCTTCGAACCTGCAAACTAGCGTCCACAGCGGGCGCTGCAAACCAAAGGCTGGTGGATTCGTGAGAATTCCGCGTGCAGACGGGCGGTTAGAGCAGCCAACCACCCGTATCGGCCCTCACATCGCCGTTGAGGGTCATCTGGTAGTCGGCCTTGCCGTCGCCGTTGACGTCCAGCCGCAGCGTCGAGGTGTTGCTGGCCGCCGTGTAGAAAACGTAGGCCTGTCCGGCCACCTTGGTCAGGCCGGTCAAGCTGATCTGGAAGGCCTGATCGCCCGCCAGGGCGCTGTTGGCGTCGATGGCTCCGAGGTCCAGGCGGTCGAGCCCGGTCTGGTAGTCGAGGATGCTGTCGATCTCCAGCACGGTCTGGCCGACGCTTTCCTGCAGGACAGCGAAGGTGTCAGCCCCGCCACCGCCGGTCAGCTGGTCGCGACCAAGGCCGCCGATCAGGGTGTCAGCCCCCAGGCCGCCGAACAGCTTGTCCGCCCCGTCGAGCCCGGACAGCAGGTTGGCGCCGTCGTTGCCCTTGAGGGTGTTACCCGTCGTATTGCCGGTCCCGTTCAGGTCTGCGGCCCCCTGGAGTTCCAGCGTTTCGAAATTCTCCGCCAGGACAAAGCTGAGGAAGGCGCGCACCGTGTCGCTGCCCTGCCCCGCGGCCTCGGCCGTGCTGTCGCCAGCCGAGCGCACATAGTAGACGTCATTGCCGGCGCCGCCGACCAGGCTGTTGACCCCGGTCCCACCGTCGAGCGTGTCGTTGCCGCCGCCGCCGACCAGGGTGTCGTTGTCGGCGCCGCCGTCCAACTGGTCGTTTCCAGCCCCGCCGGTCAGGGCGTCATTGCCAGCTCCGCCATTCAGCTTGTTGGATCCGGCGCTGTCGAACAGGACGTCGTCGCCGTCGCCGCCGTCGAGGGTGTCGTTGCCACCGCCGCCGCTGAGCGAATCCTGGCCCGCGCCGCCGTAGAGCAGGTCATTGCCCTCGCCGCCGAGGATCTCGTCGTCGCCGCCCAGACCCCGCAGCACGTCCTTGCCGCCCAGGCCGACAATCAGATCGGCCAAGAGACCGCCGTTGAAGGTGTCGTTGGACGCGGTGCCGAAGAAGTTTCGCACATCGGCCTGGCCGAAGATGATGTAGCCGGCCCCGGCGTTCCCGCCGTTGATGTCCGCATAGGGCGCGCCGACGAAGAAGTCGTCCAGACCGTCACCGTTGACGTCGCCCAGGGCGGCCAGGGTGATACCGAGCCGGTCGCCGGTCGCCGCCCCGTGAAGGCGGAAGCCGCTGGTCCCGTCCAGCGAGGCGAGGTTCAGGAGGGCGCCGAAGCCCGACGCCTTGCCGAAGATAACGTAGGAAACGCCCGATTCGCTGCCGTTCGGATCGGCGCGGTTCGCGCCGATGATCAGGTCGCTGAAGCCGTCGCCGTTGATGTCGCCGGCATACTGCACCTCGCGCCCGCTGCTGTCGTTGGCGGCGACACCGCCAATGCGGAAGCCGTTGGTCCCGTCCAGGGTCGAAATGTTGATCGAGGCCGCGAAGCCCGAAGCCTTGCCGAAGACGACATAGGTGTCGCCGGCTCCGCTCCCGTTGAGGTCCGAGGCGTAGGCCCCGACCACCAGATCGGCATAGCCGTCGCCGTTGATGTCGCCGGCTGCCGTGACCGAGGCGCCCAGCCGGTCGAAGGCGGCGCCGCCGACGAGGGCGAAGCCATTGGACCCGTTCAGGCCGGTGACGCCGAGGTTGGCCGGCATGGCGGCGCCCGTGCCGAACACGACATAGGCGGCATTGGGTCCCGGCGCGCCGACCAGCAGATCATCGTAGCCGTCGCCGTTGATGTCCCCGACCATCGAGACGTCGAACCCGAGATTGTCGTTGGCGACCGTCCCGACAAGGCGGAAGCCGTTGCTGCCGTTGATGTCCGAAAGGTTGAAGTTGGCGGGAAAGTCGGAGCCCCGGCCATAGACCACCCAGAGGGCGCCGGAGTTGCCACCGCTGGCATCGGACGCATAGGCCGTGATTACCAGGTCATCGAACCCATCGCCGTTGAAATCGCCGCCGATATCGACCGCCCAGCTGCCGAAGCTGTTGGCCTCCGGACCGGCCAGGCGAAATCCGTTGGTCCCGTCGAAGTCGGCAAGGGTGAACTGGCCGCCCGTGGGGGTGGCCCCGCCGTAGAGCACGTACGAATAGCCCGAGAATGTGCCGTTCGGCTGTCCGCCGATCCCGGAGACGATGAGATCGTCGCGGCCATCGCCGTTGACATCGCCCCCGCCGGCAACGGACCAGCCTACGAAGAAGCCCGGCTCACCCTGGATGGTGAAGCCATTGGTACCGTCCAGGGCCGTCAGATCGACGCCGCTGGTGAGCCCTCCGGACTGCCCGAAGACAATATAGGCCGCACCGGCATTGCCCCCGACACCTCGGGCGGAGATCATGAAATCGTCGACGCCGTCCCCGTTATAGTCGCCGATGGACGACGCCGACCATCCGAAGAACTCGGACGCCGCGAGACCGTTGACCTGAAAACCCGTGCTCGGGTCGAGCGCCGCAATGTTGATGATTGCCGGAAAGCTCATGGTATTTTCCCCGGGCGGCCCGCGGGGCTGCAGCCGGGCCAGCCGGGCTGCAGCATACCCGAATTAGGCACGGGTCACCAGAACGCCGAGTTGCTTCAGTTCTGCCGTCCCAGTACGAAATCGACTGAATCCCGCAGCACCGCAGCCCGCTCGCCAAACCCGTCGAGGTGCGCCCGGGTCTGTTCGGCCAGCAGCTCGACCCGCTCCTTGGCGGCGTCGAGCCCCAGCAGGGTGACGTAGTTGGCCTTGCCCTTGGCGGCGTCCTTGCCGCCGGTCGCCTTGCCCATGGTCGCCGGATCGCCCTCGGCGTCGAGCACGTCATCGACGATCTGATAGGCCAGGCCCAGATCCTGGGCGAAGCCCATCAGGGCGTGTCGCTCCCCCTCCTGGGCGTGGGCCATGACCAGGGGAATCTCGAAGGCGTAGGCGATCAGGGCGCCCGTCTTCAGCCGCTGCATGCGGGCCACGCCGCCGAGGTCCTCGCGCACGCCGAGGATGTCGATCATCTGGCCGCCGGCCATGCCTTGCGCACCCGAAGCATGGGCCAGCTTGCGAACCAGTTCGGCGCGAACGGCGCCGTCCGGATGGGTGTCAGGGTGGGCCATGATCTCGAAGGCGGCGCTCTGCAGCGCGTCACCGACCAGAACGGCGGTGGCCTGATCGTACTCGATGTGGACGGTGGGGCGGCCCCGGCGCATGTCGTCGTCGTCCATGCAGGGCAGGTCGTCATGCACGAGGCTATAGGCGTGGATGCATTCAAGGGCGCAGGCGGCGCGCAGGACCGGCCGCTCCGGCAGGTCGAACATCTTGCCGGTTTCCAGCGCGAAGAAGGGCCGCAGCCGTTTGCCGGGGCCGAGCGCCGCATAGCGCATGGCCTCTGTCAGCCGGCCTTCCGGGCCATCGGCGCGGGGCAGCAGGGCGTCCAGCGCCACGGTGACGAGATCGGCCGCCTCGGCGATCCGGCGGTCGAGGCTCATGCTCATCAGCCGAACTCAGCCGGTTCGACGCCGGTCGCGGCGCCCTGGGCCAGCACGACCTTCTCGACGCGCAGGCGGGCGGCTTCCAGCTTCTTCTCGCAATGCGCCTTCAGGAGCGCGCCGCGCTCGTAGACGCTGATCGATTCCTCCAGCGGCGCCTGGCCCGACTCCAGCGTCTGGACGATGCGCTCCAGTTCCTTGAGGGCGTCCTCGAAAGAGAGGGCGTCGATGGCGGCGGTGTCGGTCATGTCGCGTCCTGCGGGAAAGCGGGCACCGTAGTCAGCCGGACGAAACCCGGCAACGACGGAAGATGGTCAATTTCGTTTGAACGCTGTCGCCGCCTCAGGGACGAACGAACTTCCGTGCGCACCAGTAACGGAAGCCCTGGTCCTGCACGCACTGCCAGCCCTGACGGCGCAGAGCCGCGCCGACGCGCTGGTTGAAATAGCCGTGGGCGACGATCAGCACGTCCTGGCCCTGATCCGCCATGGCCGCCACCATGCGGGCGGCGTCGGCTGCGCGTTGTTCGGCCTGGCGGTGTGTCTCCACCTCGTCGTGCTTGTCGCTGAGCACCCAGTTGAGCCGGGCGAGGAAGCCCCAGATCTTGGGCGACAGGCGCAGCCAGGCCGGCCATCTGGGCGGCGGCAGCGGGGCTTCGACGAACAGCGGGTCTTGCGCGAACGCCTTGCCGGCGCAGATGGCGTGCGTGGTTTCAATGGAGCGCGGCCGGATCGAGGCGATGATCACATCAGCGCTCTGGGCGACGACCTTCAGTCCCTCGGGCGGGGTCTGGCCGGGCTTGATTCCCTTGACCTCATAGCCGGCCCACCAGGCGCGGTACTCCTCGGCATTCAGACGAACCCGTCGCGACTGGGCCGGCTCGCCGTGCCGCACAAGCGTCACCGACCCGCCCTTAGGCGTGGCGGTGGCAGGCGCGATATCGGCGGTCAAAGCGTCAGCCATACTTACCGAAAACCGGGCCTTGGGGTCGGTTCCCGCATGACGCGCCCCCCGGCGCACCGTCATACGTCCTGCAACGCCTGCACATGCGCCAGGGCCGAACGCCCCAACGCCTCTAGGTCGTAACCGCCCTCGAGGGATGAGACAACCCGCCCCCGGGCGCGCCTGTTGGCGACAGAGACCACCGCGCGGGTCGCCCAGGCGTAGTCCTCGGCCTCCAGAAGCTGCTGGGCGAGCGGATCGCGGGCATGGGCGTCGAAGCCGGCCGAGATGATCACAAGATCGGGGGCGAAGGCGTCGACGCTGGACATCAGCCGCTCGAAGGTCGCTCGCCACTGCTCGCGGGGCGCCATCGGCGCGACCACGCCGTTGACGATGTTGCCAACGCCCGTCTCCGACGGGTCACCTGTGCCCGGGTAGAGGGGCGACTGGTGGATGGAGGCGAAGAAGAGGCTGGGGTCGCTCTGGAAGACGGCCTGGGTGCCATTTCCATGGTGGACATCGAAGTCGACGACGGCGACGCGCGCCAGACCCTCCGCCTGGGCGGCCCGGGCCGCGATGGCGACGTTGGAGAAGACGCAGAAGCCCATCGCCGTCTCCGGTTCGGCGTGATGCCCCGGCGGGCGCACGGCGCAGAAGGCGCGCTGGGTCTCCCCCCGCGCCACGGCCCGGACCGCCTCGATCGGGGCGCCGGCGGCGCGGCGGGCGGCGACGATGCTGCCGCTGGACAGGAAGGTGTCTTCGTCCAGCCGCACGATGCCCTCGCGCGGCGCGGCGGCCAGCATGGCGTCGATGTAGCGTTGGGGATGGACGAGCAGCAGGTCTTCGGTCGAGGCCTGCGGCGCCTCCAGCCGGATGAGGTCGAGGCCCGCGTGGTCGTCCAGGGCGTCGACCACAGCCGTCAGTCGCTCGGACCGTTCGGCGTGATCGACACCCGGATGGTGATCGAGCATGTCGGGGTGGGTGTAGTAGGCAAGGGTCATGAGGCGGATGATAGCGGCGAAGCGCCTACGCCGCCAACCAACCCACCGTCATCCCGGACGCCCCGCAGGAGTGATCCGGGACCCAGGGGGTGACAGGACTCGATGACGGCCGCCGCAACTGATGGCGCGGTAGCCCCTGGGTCCCTGTGTATTGCGATTGTTGTCAGGCCTTGGCTTGATGGTGGCGGGCGTGGCTCGTTGGGTCCCTGGTCGCTATGCGGCCGTGAGCCGGCATGGGCGCGCCCG
>JAUMCZ010000076.1:0-6815 GCA_032122215.1 Caulobacter sp. | reverse complement strand
ACCCTGCGATCAAACAACGGCAAGACCAGGAAGGCGCAGGCCCAGGCGCTGAGTAGGCCGCCGACCGCGAACACCGCGATCTGGCTGAAGATCGGCACCCCGAACAGGGCCAGGCAGCCAAAGCCCATGGCCGAGGTGATCATGCAGACCGTCACCGGCCGGAAGATCAGCTTCAGCCGCCCGGCGGTGCTCTCCCATCGGGTCATCGGCCCGGTCGAGAGGTAGTAGATGGCGTAGTCGGCCGTGACCCCGACAAAGGCCGACCCGAACACGAAGGTCAGCATGTGCACGGTCGGGAACACCGCCAGCACAGCCACCAGCGATCCGAGGTAACCGGCGCCCACCACCAGCAGGGTGATCGGCAGGGTCCGGAAGCGCCGGAAGACCACCAGCAGCAGCAGGACGATGCCGATTGTCGAGGCGACCCCGACGGTCGAGATGTCCTTCCGGGCGTGCCGGGCGCCGTCCTCGGCATGGAAGGCGGCGCCGGCGCGGGCGATCGTCGCGCCGTCGGACCGGTGGGCCGCGGTCCAGTCGGCGATGACCCGGGTGAAGGTCGCCTGGGTGTCCAGCTTGTAGGCGGAGCCGTTCAACCGGCCGCTGATCAGCACCGAGCCGTCATCGCCTGCGGTCCCGAAGCCGGTCGTCGGCAGCAGGCAGCCGGTCAGGCGAAGCGTCAGCAGGAAGGGATCGCGCAGCAGCATCTCGCCGCTGACCGGCGCCACCGGTGAATAGAGCTGGACCAGGGAAGCCTGCACCACGCCCTCGGGATCAAGGTCGGCGGGGCCCGGCTCGCAGCGCAGCTGGTTGCGGTTGGCGAACATCCAGCGGCCGGTCTGTTCGCCGTCCACGGCCGAGTCGACGAAGACGCCGCTGTCGTCGAGGCGTTTCGACAGGTCGGCGGCGGCCTCCTGCGCCTTGTCCGGGGTCGGGGCCGAGACCAGCATGGCGACGCGGGACGAGGCGGCGGCTCCGGCCTGGACCATGGCCTCGCGGATCGGGGGCTTCAGGGCCTTGGCGGGCAGCAGGGACTGGATGTCGGTATCGAGGGCGGCGCCGCCCAGCAGGCGAAACGCAATGAAGGCCGCCGCCAGCAGGCAGGCGACCAGATAGCCCCACAACAGTCCCCTGTGCCCCCCGGTCACGTCAGATCATCCCTTGCGCACCGCGCCCATCTCGATGGCGATGGTGTCGCCGTTGGCCTGGCGGATGGTCACCGCCTCGGCGCGGGCGCAGCCGGCGATCTCGATGGTGGAGAGAAACCGGCCGAGGTTGGCGTCCCTGGGCTTCAGGCTGAGCTTCCACGCCCCGCCTGACGCGCCCGGCCCGCCGCCGATCACGTAGTACTTCCTCAAGGCGTCGTAGTTGCCGCTGAGAATCTCGAACAGGCCCGAGCTGCGCAGGAAGGGATCGGCGCTGGCTGGACCCACGGCCTGGGCGGGTCCGCCCTGGACCGACTGGGTGATCTTGCCGGGCGTGATGGTCAGCCGCACGTCGACCGGCTTTACCACCCGCCAGTCGATGCGGCCCGGCTTGGCGGTCGCCACCCCGGTGCTGATCAGCGGCGTCTTCATGCTGGACAGGCGGCGGGTCTGCTTGAAATCGAAGCTGCCGGTCTCGGCCTTCAGCTTGAACGGGTCGGCGCAGGCGGCGAAGGACGGGCCCGCGGCCCCGATCACCATGCCGGCGATCAGGCAGCCGGCAACCAGGGCGCCAGCTTTTCGCGCAGGATGGACGGGGTTTCCCAAAGCATCGTCTCCGTTTCGATTTCGATCGCAACCTGCACGCTGGAACAGCGATTGAGTCTCTGACCCGTCTTCAGGTCCTTGAATTCATAGTCGATTTTGAGGCGGTTTTCCCATTCGGTGATGCCGGCGACGATTTCGATCTCCTGATGGAGCCGCATCGGCCGCGCATAGCGGAACCGCATGTCGATGATCGGCCAGCCGTAGCCCGAGGCGACCATCTGCTCGTAGCCGTAGTCGATCTTGTCGAGGATGGCGACGCGGCCGAGCTCCATGAACCTGGGGTAGTAGCCGTGCCAGACGATGTTCATCGAATCGATGTCATAGAACTGCGGCTTGGCCGTGGTCGTCGCCGTGACGAGAGCCTTCATCAGATATCCGCCAGAATCCCCGACCACTGGCCGGCGGCGAGGCCGGCGCAGAGGCCGCGCAGGGTCTTGTCCAGCGGCGCGTCCTCATCAATGAACGGCACGTGGTCGCCGGTTTCCTTGAGGAAGTCGCCGACCCGCTGGCCCAGTTCCGCCTCCTTCAGGCCCCCGTCGCGCAGGCGCAGGCGGACGGCCTGGGTGCAGGCGATGATGTGGGCGGCGGCGACCTGTTCGGTCAGCTCCAGCACCCGCAGGCAGTCCCGGGCCGCAATCGTGCCCATCGAGACCTTGTCCTGGTTGTGACATTCGGTCGAGCGGCTGAAGACCGAGGCCGGCATGGTCAGCTTCAGGGCCTCGGCGGTCCAGGCCGAGACGCCGATCTGCACGGCCTTCAGGCCATGGTTGATCGGGGCGCGATCGCCGGTGGCGCCGCTGAGGTTCGACGGCAGGCCGTTGTTGTACCGGGTGTCGACCAACAGGGCGAGCTGACGGTCCATCAGGTCGGCCAGGTTGGCGATCAGGTTCTTCAGGCTGTCCATCACGAAACAGATGTGACCGCCATAGAAATGGCCGCCGTGCAGGGTGCGGCCGGTCTCGGGGTCGAACAGCGGGTTGTCGTTGGCGCTGTTGATCTCGGTCTCGATGGTCGTCCGGAAGGGACCCAGCATGTCCTCCAGCACGCCGACGACGTGCGGGGTGCAGCGGATCGAATAGCGGTCCTGCAGACGGGTGGGCGTGTGCAGGCGGGCGAACTCCGCCAGGTCGGCGCGCAGCCGGGCCCCGACGCGCATCTGGCCGGGATGCGGCTTGGCGCTCATCAACGCCTCATCGAAGTGGGCCGGGTTGCCGAGCAGGGCCAGCGACGCCATCGAGGTCAGGCGGCAGACCAGCTTGGACATCTGTTCGGCGCGGTGGAAGGCGAGCGCGGCAAGGCCGGTCATCACCGCCGTGCCGTTCATGACCGCCAGGCCTTCCTTCGGCTTCAGCTTGATGGGGATGAGGCCGGCCTTGGCGAAGGCCTCGGCCGAGCTCATCACCTGGCCGTTGTAGAGAACGTCCCGTTCACCGGCGAGCGCGCCGGCGATGTAGCTGAGCGGGGTCAGGTCGCCGCTGGCGCCGACGCTGCCCTCGGCCGGGATCAGCGGCAGGATGTCGAGGCGCAGCATGTCGCTAAGCAGCCGCACCAGATCCAGGCTGACGCCCGACCAGCCGCGCATCAGGGTGACCAGGCGCACGGCCATCACCGCGCGGGTCTCGTGCGGCTCGAGGATCCGGCCCAGGCCACAGCCGTGGAAGCGCGTCAGGTGCAGCGGCAGCTCGGTGACCAGCGGGTTGGGCACGCCACGGGTGACGCTGTCGCCGTATCCGGTGGTGACGCCGTAGATGACGCCGTCACGCGCCAGGGTGGCCTCGACGTGACCGGCCGAGCGGCTGATGGCCGCCAGGGCCGCGTCCTTGGTGGTCAGGCGCAGGGAGACCTGGCCCGTGGATAGGGCCCAGATGTCATCGATGCTCAAGGGTCCGTCGCCAAAGGCGATGCCCTGGCTGTAGCCGGAAAAGTCGTTCACGCCGTCCATAGCCCCCAAGCCCCTACAGTCGCCAGAAATCATAAAAGTTGAACCATTGGAACGGGTTGGCGAGCGCCTGTTCCTCAAGAACCTTGGCAAAACGGTTCACTGTCCCCTTCAGGGCTGCTTCGCGGTCCTTACGCGGAAAATCAAGCCGTTCACTGAACTTCCGCAGGATGACCCGGTATCTGCCTTCCTGCCGCACTGAAAACAGCGTGTAGACGGGACATTTCAGCGCCGACGCCAGAATGAAGGGCCCCGCCGGAAACGGGGCGTCCTGACCCAGGAACGGCGCCCAGATCGACGGGCTCTTGCCGCCGGGGGCCACACGGTCGGCCAGGATCACCGCCCAGTCGCCATCTTCCATCGACGCGGCCAGGGTCATGGAGGCGGCGAGGCCCAGGTCGGTGACCTCGATGATCCGCACCGTTGAGCGCGGCGCCAGCCTGGCCATCATCTCGGCGAACTTGGCGGCATTGGCGCTGTGGGCCAGGATGTTGACCCCGCGCCGTTCACCCAGCGTGGCGATGGCCCGCATAACTTCCGGCACGCCCAGATGGGCCGACAGCACCACGGCGCCCCGCCGGTCGGCGCGCGCTTCCTTGAATTCCGGATCGTCCAGCCCGACCGTCTTTTCCGGCGGAATATCGCCCAGCCAGGCCGAGAAGCGATCGAGGGCCCCGCCGGCGAACACGAACTGATGTTTCAGACCCGTCCACCAGGTCACCTCGCCGATGTCGGCCCCGTGTTCCTTGGCCCGGCGCAGCCAGTCGAGCGATGCTTCCCGCTGCCGCTTGCCGGTCAGGTAGAAGTAGAAGACGGTCGGGGCCAGCAGCACCATGGCCAGACGACGGCCCAGCAGACGGTAGACCGTGGCCACAAGCCACAGCCCCGCAAACGCGCCCCGCTCGGCCGTGTTGGCCCAGGTCGCCGCCATACGCTCTACTCATCCCCCGACAAGGTCATCTTCGCCCACCCATGGGGCCCGCCCCACGATGGGCGTTGTCTTAGGACACCGGTTCCGGCGCGTCCACGTTGAGTCCGTCGCGGAGCGGTGTAATCTCGCGGCCTGTTGTTCACTCGCCGCAAAGGGTTCGACATGAAGACGTTCGCCACAGCCGCCCTGTCCCTCGCCCTGGTCGCCACCCTTGCGCCGGCCACACCGACCCTGGCCGCCGGCCGGGACGAGCACATCAACTTCCCGATCGCCGACGTCCTGAACAATCCGGAATTCAAGGACAAGCTGCCCAGCGGCGTTCGCTTCTACTTCGGCAGCCAGAAGGCCAAGGTCGGCAAGACCCTGGGCGAGACCAAGACCAACAAGAAGACCAGTTCGTTCAAGAAGAGCGACAAGACCGCCTGCGAATGGGCCATGCTCAGCGCCCTGATCGCCATCGGCGAGGACGCCAGGTCGCGGGGCGGCAACGCCGTGGTCGGCATCAAGTCCAACTACAAGGGCAACGAGACCACCAGCAACGACACCTATGTCTGCGGCGCCGGCGGCATCATGGCCGGGGTGGCGCTGAAGGGCACGGTCGCGACCGTCCGCTAGACGGCGTTCCGTCCAGTCAGAACCGGTTGCCCGGTCAAGGGCGCGGCCTCAGAGACGCGATCGCCAGGGCGTTGAAGGGGTCGCGATCTTCGCCTCTTCAACCAGTGCGACTCGGGGTGTAGGCTGCGCACCTCTTACGCGTCACTGGTCCGGGGGGATCGTCATGAAAATCAGGATCGCCGACACCGTCGAACGGGCGTAGCCGGGGCATGCACAAGGGGCGGGTGATGAAGCGCTTTAAGGCTCTGGTCATGGCGACCGGATTGATCGCGGCCACCGCGCCGGCCACCGTGGCCTCCGGGGCGGGGCAGGGCGATGTCCTGGTCTATGAGCTGCGGGCGGCTGCGGCCGACCCCGCCGTCGCCGCCAAGCTGGCGCCGGGCGTGAAGCTCTACTTCGGAGACGAGCCGGCCAAGGTCGTCTCGGAGGTCAGCCCCACCGAGACCAGCCGCGTCGGCGTCCGCCCGGCCCGCCGCACGCCGATCAGCGCCCGCTGCATCCGCGTCGCCGGCAATGCCCTGATCACGTTGAGTGAAGAGGCCAAGGCCAAGGGCGGCAACGCCCTGGTCGGCATCCGCTCAAACTATGCGGGCCGCCCGGGCGCCGCCCCCGGCAAGTTCGAATGCGTGCTCGGCCTGCAGATGGTGACCGTCAGCCTCGCGGCCTCGATCGCCGTGGTGGAGTAGGGGCCTCGCCGCCCCGATCAGGAAGATGACCATGAAAAAGCTCACCACCGCCCTGGCCTGCGCGATCCTGCTCGGCGCCGCGCCCACGGTCGCGCCGGCGGCCAAGCCGCTGCCGACGGTTCAGACCTTCGATATCGCCGAGGCGCTCGCCGATCCCAAACTGGCGAAGGACCTGCCGGCCGGCGTGAAGTTCTATTTCGGCAACCAGCCGGCCACCGTCGTGAAGGTGATCGGGCCGCTGAAAGGCAGCCGCCGCACGGGTCTGGGCAAGCTGCCGGAGCAGAACTGTCGCAAGGTCCTGGTCAGCCTGATGGGCGCCCTCGGCCGCGACGTTCAGGCCCGGGGCGGCAACGCCTTCATCGGCATCCAGTCCAACCTGTTCAACATACCGACTTCCAGCGATGTTCAATTCCGCTGCGCGCTGGGCGGCAAAAAGGTCAGTGTCGCGCTGACCGGCCAGATCGCGGTGGTCGAATAGGGCTCCTGGCGACCCGCCAGTTTTGGATGTCGGCGCTCAGACTGTTAAGTGTAGGTTTCATCGGCGGCATCGCCGCGCTCAGAGAATCTCGGGGGAGTTTCCGTGAAGAAGTCTGTCATCGCCATCACCCTGGCGGGCCTGCTGGCCGTCCCGACCGCCGCCCCGGCCGCCAAGCCGCCGCCGCCGGTCCGAATGTTCGACATCGACGGCGTGATGAAGGATCCGGAGCTGACCAAGCTTCTGCCGGAGGGCGTGAAATACTATTTCGGCAACCAGCCGGCGGCGGTGGTCAAGGTGATCGGGCCGCTGAAGGTCACCCGCCGCACCACCCACGGCAAGGGCGAGCTCGTCGCCTGCCGCTGGGCCATGACCAGCGCCCTGATCGGCCTGGGCACGAACGCCAAGGTTCAGGGCGGTA
>JAUMCZ010000075.1:0-4490 GCA_032122215.1 Caulobacter sp. | reverse complement strand
CCGGGCCTTTCAGCACCTGGCCGGGCTTGAGGAGGTAGGGCTCCTTCAGCTTGTTGTCGTCGGCCAGCTGTTTGCGGGTAGTGCCCAGCTCGCGGGCCACGGCGTCCAGCCCCTGGCCCGACTTGACGGTGTGGGTCCTGGGCTTGCCGTCGACGGCCACGACCTTGCCGGCCACGGTGACGACGGTGCGGGTCTCGGTGCGCTTTGCGGGCGCCGGCGCTTCCTCGACGTCGTTCTGAGCAAGCTGGATCGGGGCCGGTTGCGCCTCGGCCAGCGGCGCGAGGTTGGCGACCTTGATGATGCCGCCCTCGTATTCCGGTCGCTGCGGAGCCCAGGCGACGTCGCCCGGCTCCTCGGCCGGCGCGGCCTCCTCGGCGTCGCCTTCCGAAGGCGGCGGGGGCGGCGGCGGCGGCGTGTATTGCCCCTCGCGGACCGGGTAGGTCGGCTTGGGCATTTCAATGGCGGTGGGGCCGGTGCCGGCCGCCTGGCCTTCGACCACCGGATAGCGCGGCGTCGGGGCCGTGGCGCAGGCGCTCAGGGCAGCGACGCTGGCCGCGAGCAACAGGGCGCGGGTGTAATACTGGGTCATCGCCGCTCTCTTGATCAGTCGAACGACACACCTGGCTTGATGCGCGTTAAGCCTGCGTTAAGCACACGAAGACGCCGGCGAATTACGGGGCTCAAAGTTCGCGTGCGACGCCGTCCAGCAGAGGGACGAACCGCACATCGCACAGTGTTTCCCGCAGGAAGCCGCCCGCGCCATCGCCCGCATAGCGGATCAATTGCTGGACGGGCCCCCGGCCCACCGGCGCCACCAGAACCCCGTCCGGTTTCAGTTGCGCGAGGAGTCTTGTCGGCTCCTCGGGCGCCGCTGCTGTGACCATAATGCGGTCAAAAGGCGCCTGTTCGGCCCAGCCCTCTCCGCCATCGCCGAACTTGGTGATGACGTTGACCAGTTGCAGGGTTTTGAACCGCGCCTCGGCCTCGGCCATCAGGGTGCGATAGCGCTCGATCGTGTAGACCAGCCGCGACAGCCGGCTGAGGATGGCGGTCTGATAGCCACTGCCGGTGCCGATCTCCAGAACCCGAGACCGGCGGTCCAGGGTCAGGGCCTGGGTCATCAGGCCGACGATGTAGGGCTGGCTGATGGTCTGACCGCAGGCGATGGGCAGGGCCGAATCTTCCCAGGACCGCGCCTTGAACAGATCCGGTGTGAAGATCTCGCGCGGCGTCTTCTCAATGGCGCCCAAGACCTTGACGTCGGTCACCCCCTGCTCGCGCAGCGCCAGGATCAGCTTGGCGCGATCCTCACCCTCTTCCAGAGGGGCATGCTCGGGCGGCGACTTGGACATTCAGGCTTTCGGCGGGGCCCCGCCCAACAGGCCTTTCAGCGCATGGACGGTTTCGTTGTGGGTCAGGTCGATATGGAGGGGCGTCACAGAAATGCGCCCCTCATAGGTGGCCTTCAGGTCGGTGCCCTCGGCGGGATTGCTCAGCTGGCCGGAGAAGCCCATCCAGTAGTAGTCGCGGCCGCGCAGATCGGTGCGCCGCTCGGCCTTGCGGATGTGCATGTCGCGGAAGCCCTGGCGGGTCACCTCGACGGCGGTCACCTCCCCCGGCGGACGCGACGGGAAGTTGACGTTCATGATGACGTCCTTCGGCCAGCCGATCTCGATCAGCCGTTTGACGATCCCCGGGCCGTAGGTCTCGGCCGTCTCCCAGAAGGGGATGACCTCATCATGGAAGGCCAGCATCGACTGCGACAGGGCGATGGACGGAATGCCCAGGGCCATGCCCTCGATGGCGCCGGCGACGGTGCCGGACATGGTCACGTCCTCGGCGATATTCTGGCCGCGATTGACGCCGCTCAGCACCAGGTCCGGCGGGGCGCCCTCGACCAGGTTGCGGATGCCCAGCATCACACAGTCAGTCGGGGTGCCGGTCACCGCCCATTTGCGGTCGGCGACCTTTCGCACCCGCAGGGGATCGGCCAAGGTCAGCGCCCGACTGGCGCCCGACTGCTCGTACTCCGGCGCGACGATCCAGACATCGTCGGTCAGGGCGCGGGCGATCTTCTCGAGGCTTTCGAGGCCCTCGGCATGGATGCCGTCGTCGTTGGTCAGGAGAATGCGCATCAGGCCGCCTCGATATGCTTGAGGCCGCCCATGTAGGGCTGCAGCACGTCCGGAATGGCGATCCGGCCGTTCTCGTCCTGATAGTTCTCCATCACCGCCACCAGGGTGCGGCCGACGGCAAGCCCCGAACCGTTGAGGGTGTGGACGAAGCGCGTGCCCTTCTCGCCGGCCTTCTTGCTGCGGGCGTCCATGCGCCGGGCCTGGAAGTCACCGCAGTTGGAGCAGCTGGAGATCTCGCGATAGGTATTCTGCGAGGGGAGCCAGACCTCAAGGTCGTAGGTCTTCTTCGCGGTGAAGCCCATGTCGCCGGTGCAGAGCAGCATGGTGCGGAACGACAGGCCGAGCTTCTTGAGGATGCCCTCGGCGCACTGGACCATGCGCTGGTGCTCGTCTCCCGACTGCTCCGGCGCGGTGATCGAGACCAGCTCGACCTTGTAGAACTGGTGCTGGCGGATCATGCCGCGCGTATCGCGCCCGCTGGAGCCGGCTTCCGAGCGGAAGCTGGGGGTCAGGGCGGTCATCCGCAGGGGCAGTTCTTCCTCGGCGAGGATCTGCTCGCGGACGATGTTGGTCAGCGACACCTCGGCGGTGGGGATCAGCCAGCGACCGTCGGTGGTGTGGAACAGGTCTTCCTCGAACTTTGGAAGCTGGCCGGTGCCGAACACCGCCTCGTCGCGCACCAAAAGGGGCGGGCTGACCTCGGTGTAGCCGTTCTCGGTCGTCTGAACGTCAATCATGAACTGGCCAAGCGCCCGTTCGAGCCGGGCGATCTGCCCCTTCAACACCACGAACCGCGAGCCGCTCATGCGGGCGGCGGCCTCAAAGTCCATACCGCCGAGCGCCGCGCCGAGATCCACGTGGTCGCGGGCGTTGTTCAGGCGGATGGGGTCGCCGTGACGGCGCTGTTCGACATTGCCGGCCTCGTCGGCGCCGGCCGGGACCTGCGCGTCGGGAATCTGCGGCAGGCTGGCGAGCAGGTCGCGCAGCTGACCGCCGATGCGGGCCTCGATCTCGCCCTGGGTGGTCATCTCGGCCTTCAGCGCCTCGACTTCCGACATCAGGGCGGCGGCGCCGTCCTCGTCCTTCCTGGCCTTGGCCTGGCCGATCAGCTTGCTGGCGTCGTTGCGGCGGCTCTGCGCGGCCTGCAGGGCCGTGGTTGCCGTCCGCATCTCCCCGTCCAGCGCCAGAATGGCCGGCGTCTGCGGAGACAGCCCACGCGCGCTCCAGCCGGCGTCGAAAGCGGCGGGGTTTTCGCGGATGGCTCGGATGTCGTGCATGGCTCTGGCGGGGCTTGAATGGAGGCGAACTGTCTAGTGTGCGTTGGGGATGGGGGGAAGTCCCCACACCCCCTCCCGTCCCTTTATGGGAGGGACCGACCGCGAAGCGGTCAGGGCGGGGCAGCCGCGTGAGAGAGTGCGCTGCATCCGACTTCCCCACCCGACGCGCAAAGCGCGTCTACCCTCCCCACAAATGGGGAGGGAGAGTGCTACCCCTTCTTCGCGAAGTAGGTCTCGGCCTCGCCCGGGAAGGTCCGCGCCTTCACCTCGGCGGCGTACTTCGCCCCGGCTTCGGCAATCTCGCCGCGCAGGTCCGCGAACCGCCGCACGAACTTCGGGGTCCAGTCGAACAGGCCCAGCATGTCGTCGGTGACCAGGATCTGGCCGTCGCAGCCGGCGCTCGCCCCGATGCCGATGGTCGGCGGCGCGATGGCGGCGGTGATGTCCCGCGCCAGCCCCTCGGCGACGCCCTCGACCACAACCGAAAACGCCCCCGCATCGGCCGTCGCCTTCGCTTCAGCCATGATCCTGGCCCGGCTGTCCTCGTCGCGCCCCTTGGCCTTGAAGCCGCCGTCGACCAGCACGGCCTGGGGCCGCAAGCCGACATGGCCCATGACCGGGATGCCGCGCTGGACCATGTAGTGGATGGTGTCAGGCACCGTCGGGCCGCTCTCGACCTTCACCGCCTGGGCGCCCGTCTCCTTCATGATCCGGGCGGCGTTGTCATAGGCCGTCTGGGCGCTGCCCTCATAGGAGCCGAAGGGCATGTCGACGACGACCATGGCCTTGCGCGCCCCGCGCATCACCGCCTGGCCGTGCAGGATCATCATCTCCATGGTCACGCCGACGGTGTTTGGCAGGCCATGGACGACCATGCCGACACTGTCGCCGACCAGCAGCAGGTCGCAGTGGTCGTCGAGAATCTCGGCGACCGGGGCGGTATAGGCGGTAAGGCAGACAATGGGATCGCCGCCCTTGCGGGCGGCGATGTCCGGCGCCGCGAGACGCCGGACCGCTTCCTGACGGTGGGAAGACAACGCTAGAACTCCTGGGTGGCCCGCGTGATCGCGAAGCCGAG
>JAUMCZ010000074.1:0-11393 GCA_032122215.1 Caulobacter sp. | reverse complement strand
AGCACAGTGAAGCCCGCCTGCTCGGCGACCATGCGCTGGCGCTCCAGATGGGCGGCGGCGTCCGGGTACCAGAGGTCGGGCCCGGCGAGGTAGAGGGAGGAGAGTCGGCGCATGCCCTACAGCTAGGCGGCAATGGCCCCACGCGAAAGGCGCCCCGCCGCCGCGCGCAGCAAGGCGCTGGCATAAAGCTGATGAAATCGCAGCAGCGCCTTGAACACGCCGCCGCGCGGCCGGCCACCGGAGCGGGCCGTCACGACGCTGCCGAAACAGAGCCAGGTGACGCCATCGCCCCGCCGGTTCATCAGCCAGGAGCGGGTCACACCCTGATAGTCACAGTTGACGATCTGATCGGCGGTTCGCGCCTCGACCGTCCAGGCGGCGAAACGGTCGCTCCGGCCCAGCGCCAGGGCCCGCGCCTCCGCATCGGTAGACGGCTTGCCGATCAGGAGGGCCAGCGCCAACCGCTCCAGTTTGAAGAGCCCGGAGGTATAGAAGGCCTCGACATAGGCCGCGTGACTGAAGTCGCCCGCGACCTGGACGGTGAAACAATCGACGTAGGCGCCGCTGTCCTTATAGGCTGCAATCAGCGCGTCTTCGGGCAGGTCCTGCGCGATCACCCTGACCACCGCCTGCTACTCCGGCTGGCCGGTAAACACCGCCCCGACCGTGGTCTCGATCTTCGGCACGATGCGGCAGCCCTGGCCGCCGTCGATCACTTCGCAGCCGGTCCAGGCGACGGACCAGTCCTTTCCGAACTGCCCCTTCATGCCCTTGGCCCCGAGCAGCACGGTCTTGCTCTTGCGCACCCAGACCCAGCACTGGCGGTTCTCATGGGGCGTGTATTTGTAGACGTCGGGACCGCAGTTGATCCCGACCACGTCGTCGCTGAACACGACCGACTTCGGCCCCAGATCGCCGGACACGTTCACACGCAGGATGACGGTGTTGTCGCCGACGATCTGGAGTTCGGAGACCTCGGTCTCGGCCAGGGCGGGCGAGGCGGCGAGCGCGGCCAGGAGGGCGGCGGTTGCGGCGATACGCTTCAAGGTCGAAAGTCCCCCATCCGGCGGCCGAAACGCTCGGGCCGGATGGGGGCGTATTGATCAGTTCCGGTCTTTGTCGACCAGTTTATTCTTTGTAATCCACGGCATCATGCCGCGCAGCCGGGCGCCGACTTCCTCGATCGGATGCTCGGCGTTGCGGCGGCGGGTGGCCTTGAAGCTGGGCTGGCCGACGGCGTTTTCGGTCATGAAGTCGCGCACGAAACGGCCCGATTGGATGTCTTCCAGCACCTTCTTCATCTCGGCCTTGGTTTCGGCGGTGATGATGCGCGGGCCGGTGACGTACTCGCCGTACTCGGCGGTGTTGCTGATCGAGTAGTTCATGTTGGCGATGCCGCCTTCATAGATCAGGTCGACGATCAGCTTCACCTCGTGCAGGCATTCGAAATAGGCCATTTCCGGAGCGTAACCGGCCTCGGTCAGGGTCTCGAAGCCGGCCCGGATCAGCTCGACCACGCCGCCGCACAGCACGGCCTGCTCGCCGAACAGGTCGGTTTCGCATTCCTCGCGGAAGTTGGTCTCGATGATGCCCGACCGGCCGCCGCCGATGGCGCTGGCGTAGGCCAGGCCCAGATCGAGCGCATTGCCGGTGGCGTTGTGGTGCACGGCGATCAGGCAGGGCACGCCGCCGCCCTTCTCATACTCACCGCGCACGGTGTGGCCGGGGCCCTTGGGCGCGACCATCAGCACGTCGATCGTCGACTTGGGCTCGATCAGCCCGAAGTGCACGTTCAGGCCGTGGGCGAACAGCAGGGCCGCGCCGTCCTTGATGTTGGGGGCGATCTCTTCGTTGTAGATGCCGCGCTGCAGCTCGTCGGGCGCGAGGATCATCAGGACGTCGGCCCAGGCCGCGGCCTCGGCAACGCTCATCACCTTGATGCCGTCGGCTTCGACCTTCTTGGCCGTGGCCGAACCCGGGCGCAGGGCGACGACGATATTGCTGGCGCCGCTGTCCTTGAGGTTAAGCGCGTGGGCCCGACCCTGGCTGCCATAGCCTACGACGGCGATCTTGCGGTCCAGGATGCGGGCCAGATCTGCGTCGCGGTCGTAGTAGACGCGCATGATTTATTCTCCAAAGCAGCGATTTACACCGCACCCGCGCAACGGCAGTGCAGCAAAGCCCGGCTATCCAGCGGAATTTTGCGCGAAGGTCAAGGACGCGGAACCTCAAGACACAGGAAAAATCGCCTTCGATCAATCGCCGGAGCCGAAGGCCGCCTCGTCCAGCAGGCGATGGACAAGGCCCGCAGCGCCGCGTGTCCCACATTCATGGAATAGCCGCCTCGGCGTGGCGGGCGGCAAGTCGAGGTTGATCATCGTGTCGGCGCCATCCGCACAAATCCTCCGTTCGCCGGTCCTGACCGGCCAGGACCGGGGCGCGACCGCCGGCTCGCTGAACAGGCAGGGATTGGCCACGGCCTCATTCAGCCGCCGCGACAGGTCCTGAGGCATGACCCGCCCGGTCCGCAGGCTGATGTTCGGGCCGGATGCGCGCAGCAGCCATCGCCCATCCGCGGATCTGAAGGCCGCCAGCACCGCCGGCGCGCGCGCCCTCCCCTGAAACTCGACCACGACCACCCGGCCGGCGGAAAACTGGCGAGGCGGAGTCAGATTGATCCGGACCCGCCGGATCAGATCGTCGCCCCGGCTGACCGCCCCGGCCGGCAGCGCTTTCGGCTCGAACCGGCTCAGGTCGAGGCCCTTCAGAAACGGACAGGCCGCACTGTCCCAGGCCGGCGGTGAAGCGGGCGCCTCGGCCCGCACCTGGGGCGGCAGGCAGGTCAGAAGGGCGGCAAGCACGGCAGCGAACCTCATGCCCCCAGCAATCATGAAAAAGGCCCCGGAGTCACCCCGGGGCCTTCGTCACAGCTTGTCGAAACGCCTACCAGAACAGGTCGTAGTAGACGCTGAGCACGCGGCCGCTCCAGACATCGACCAGGAAGGCGTCGTCGCCGACGCGCACCCACTCACAGCCGATCGGCGGCATCGGCAGTCCATAGCTCCAGTAGTCGTTCAGGTAGTAGTTCGAGCCGTACCAGCCGTAGGGCAGGATATCGCCGTAGCGCCAGCTGTTGCTGTACCAGTTACGCGGGTAGACATAGACGCCCAGCCGGAAGCGACGCGACGAGCGGTAGGACTGGCGCCAGCTGCGGCTGTCGTACCAGTGGCGACCACGGTCGCGGCTGCGGGCCTGGCGGCCTTCGCCCGGCCGGCGGCCATCCCAGCGGCCATCATTGCGTCCATCGCGGTCGCCACGGCCGGCGCCGGGGCCGCCACGGTCGGGACGTCCGTCGTTGTTCCGGTCCCAGCCGCCATTGTTACCGCCACGATCCGGGCGACCGTCGTTGTTACGATCCCAGCCGCCGTTGTTACCGCCACGATCGGGACGACCGTCATTGTTGCGATCCCAGCCGCCGTTGTTGCCGCCACGATCGGGACGACCGTCATTGTTGCGGTCCCAGTCGCTGCCGCCACGCGGAGGCACGACGCCGCCGTTGCCGGTGCCGCCGCGATCCGGACGACCGCCGCCCTGGCCACGGTCCGGCCGGCCATCGTTGTTGCGGTCCCAGTCGCTGCCGCCACGCGGCGGCACGACGCCGCCGTTGCCGTTGCCGCCACGATCCGGACGACCGCCGCCCTGGCCACGGTCGGGGCGACCGTCATTGTTGCGATCCCAGCCGCCGCCGGGCTGCTGCGGCGGCGCAACGCCGCCATTGCCGCGACCGCCACCGCCATTGACGCCGCCACGGCCGCTGCCGGGGCGCGGCGCGCCACGGTCAAAGCCGCTCTGGCCGCCGCCGGCGCCCGGAGGCGGCGGGGCAGGCTGTTCCTGACGGGGCGGACGGGCGCCGCGATCACCGCGATCACCACGGCCGCCGCGCTCACCGCGCTCGGCGCGCGGCGGCCTGGGCTGTTCCTGTTCGGCCTGCGCCTCGGGGCGACGGCCGTCACGGCCTTCGCGGGGCTGGGCTGCGGCAGCTGTCCCCATCAGCAGGGCCAGAGCGGCGCCGGCCAGCAAAACCTTCTTCATTCCCAATCTCCAACCCGGCCACGTTCGGCGGCGGGCGCCATTGTCCCAACGACCAGACCAGATGCGACTTCCAACCTGAACGGCAGTTGAACGAATAGCCATCCTTGTTAACCACTGTGAACAGCCGCCCGTTGCGGTCTCCGCCCGGCCCGAACTAGGAATACGCCATGCCTGCCCACCCCAACGATGTCCTCACCTTCTGGACCGCCGCCGGCCGCAAGAAGTGGTTCGCCAAGGACGACCGCTTCGACGCCGTCATCCGCCTGAAGTTCGAGCCCGTTCACTTCGCCGCCGCCCGGGGCGAGTACGACGCCTGGATGGACAGCGCCGAGGGCTGCCTCGCCCTGCTGATTCTGCTGGATCAGTTCCCGCGCAACCTGTTTCGGGGCAGCGCCCATTCCTACGCCACCGATCCCAAGGCCCGCGCCATCGCCCGCCACGCCATGTCGCGCGGCTTCGACACCCAGGTCGCGCCGGACCTGCGCCCCTTCTTCTACCTGCCCTTCGAACACAGCGAGGACCCCGCTGACCAGGACGTCGCCGTCGCCCTCTGTCAGGGCCTGGCCGACGAGACGGGCGACCAGGAAACCGTGAAGTTCGCCCTGATCCACCGCGACATTATCCAGCGCTTCGGCCGCTTTCCGCACCGCAACGGGGCGCTGGGTCGCGAGACCACGCCGGAAGAACAGGCCTTCCTCGACGAGGGGGGTTTCGCGGGCTAGCGGGCGCTTTCCGCCCATGCCTTGAGCCAGATGAAGATCAACGGTGACGTCACCGGCGACAGCGGCGGCTGGGTGCTCTGAGGCCAGGGCCCGTCGAGGGCCCGAGGCAAAGTCCGATAGCACTGGTTTATTACACTGCCGGGGCTTCCACGTCTGTGGCAGGTCGGTGTGACACCGTCCTTACGATGGCGCGCAGCCGGTGGATCACGGGATCTCCAGGGCATGCCGCCTGGAGCCACGCCCATGCCGTTCGACGCCGTAATCGAACTTTCCGACCTCGACGGATCCAACGGGTTCCAGCTCGGCGGGTTGGTCGCGGACGACCAAGGCGGCTATTCGGTGAGCTCGGCGGGAGACGTCAACGGCGACGGGATCGACGACCTGATCATCGGCGCGCCCCAGGCCGACCTGAACGGCGACGGTTCCGGTTCCGTCTATGTGGTGTTCGGATCCGCCTCCGGCTTTTCCGCTGACTTCGATCTGTCCACCCTCGACGGGAGCAACGGCTTCCGGATCGACGGCGCGGCGACCCGACACTACGGCGGCTGGCGGGTCATTGCGGCGGGAGACGTCAACGGCGACGGGACGGACGACCTGGCATACACGGCGATCGGCGCGGGGCCCAATGGCTCGCTGTCGGGTGCGGTGTTCGTCGTCTTCGGCTCGAGCACGGGGTTCTCGGCCACCCTCGACCCGACGGCGCTCGATGGGTCCAACGGCTTCCGGATCAACGGCGTGGCCGCCAACCACTTCACCGGCGAGGGACTGAGCCCGGCCGGAGACGTCAACGGCGACGGCGTCGACGACCTGATCATCGGCGCCGCCTACGCCAACGGCAGCGCGTCGGGGTCCGGCGTGAGCTATGTCGTCTTCGGTTCAGATACCGGCCTCCCGGCGGTGGTCGAACTCTCCGGGCTGGACGGAACCGACGGCTTCGCGATGCGTGGCGAGGGGACCTACGACCGCAGCGGCGATTCGGTCTCCGGGGTGGGTGACGTCAACGGAGACGGCATCGACGACGTGATCATCGGGGCCCGCCGGGCCAGCGTGAATGGCCAGTTTTCGGGCGCCAGCTATGTCGTCTTCGGGTCGAGCAGCGGCTTTGCCGCCTCGCTCGACCTTGCCGGCCTGGATGGAACCGACGGGTTCAGGATCGGTGGTCCGCAGACCAGGGCCTACAGCGGCAGCGACGTCGGCTCGGCCGGCGACGTCAATGGCGACGGGTTCGCCGACCTGCTGATCCACGGTACGCCGAACGGCTTTCCCTACACCCAGACCTTCATCGTGTTCGGCGTCAGCGGCGGCTTCACCGCCGCCCCGGACCTCAACGCCCTGAACGGAAGCAACGGCTTTGTCATCCATGGCGGCGCCCTGGTGGCGACGTCGGCTGGAGACGTCAACGGCGACGGCTTCGACGACATCCTGCTGGCCTCGTTCGGCCACCCGGTGAACGGGATGCTTTCCGGGTCCAGCTTTGTCGTGTTCGGCGCCGCCGGAGGCTTCATGCCAAGCCTAAACCTCGACTGGCTGGACGGGACCAACGGTTTCCGGATCAACGGCGAGGCTGCCGGGGACCAGAGCGGCTTCTCGATCGCCGCCGCCGGGGATGTGAATGGCGATGGCGTCGACGACATGCTGATCGGCGCCCGGGGCCTGCCGAACAACACCTACGCGGGCGGCGCCTATGTGGTCTACGGCATCCAGGCCGACCTGTTCCGCACGGGGACCGCCGTCAGCGAGTCGATAAGTGGCCGGAGCGCCAACGACACGCTGAACGGCATGGGCGGCAACGATGTGCTGTACGGGATGGGCGGCAACGACACTCTCGACGGCGGCGATCTGGCGGACCTGCTGTACGGCGGCGACGGGGCGGACGACCTGCTCGGCGGCAGTGGCGGCGATATCCTGAACGGCGATGCGGGCGATGATGGCCTCGACGGCGGCGACGGCGCCGACAAGCTGTTCGGCGGCACGGGCTCGGACCTGCTGACCGGCGCTGCCGGCAATGACCGGTTGAGCGGCGATGCCGACATCGACACCCTGAACGGGGACGCAGGCAACGACTACCTCGACGGCGGAGCCGGGCCCGACATCATGAGCGGCGGCGCCGATAACGACATCTATATCGTCGAAGACGCCGGCGACCAGACCCTTGAAGCGGCCGCCGCCGGGTACGACATCGTCCGCGCGGGCCTGACCTGGACCCTGGCCGCCAACATCGAGGCGCTACAGCTTCAAGGCACCGCCGACATAGACGGGAGCGGCAACGGAGAGGCCAACAACCTGCAGGGCAACGCCGGGCAGAATACCCTGAATGGCGCGGCCGGCGTCGATACGATCAACGGCAATGACGGCGACGATTCTATCATCGGCGGCCTTGGCAACGACCTGCTTCGCGGCGGCCTGGGGGCTGACAGTTTCGTCGTCGCCCACGCCTTCGGCCCGGTCCTGGAGACCGACCAGATCTATGACTTCTCGACCGCCGAGGGCGACATCATCGACCTGTCGGGCGCCTATGCCGGCACGCTCGCGCTGGCAGCCGGCTTCAGCAAAACGGCTGGCGAGATGACCCTCACGTTCGCCGGCGGCATCACCACCGTCCGCCTCGACGTCAACGGCGACGGCAAGGTCGACTACCAGATGAAGATCAACGGAGATGTCACCGGCGACAGCGGCGGCTGGATGCTCTGAGCGGCGGATAAATCGTCGCGCCTGTGGATGTTCACGCCAACGCCACTTTGCAGGCGGGTGATTCGCGACGACCCTCCCTGCCCATGGCCCTCGTCGCACCCGTCCTGACCGCCCCGCCGCAACCGGCCCCCGCCGACCATGGCGAGCATCAGTATCTCGGCCTGCTCGCCGACATCATGGCCAACGGCGTCAAGCGCGGCGACCGCACCGGCACCGGCACGCTGGGCGTCTTCGGCCGCCAGATGCGTTTCGACCTGGCCCAGGGCTTTCCCCTGCTGACCACCAAGAAGCTGCACCTGCGCTCGATCATCGTCGAACTGCTGTGGTTCCTGCGCGGCGAGACCAACATCCGCTACCTCAAGGACCACGGCGTCAGCATCTGGGATGAATGGGCCAACGCCGAGGGCGACCTCGGCCCCGTCTACGGCAAGCAGTGGCGGTCCTGGACAGCGCCCGACGGCCGGGTCATCGACCAGATCAGCGCCGTCGTCGAAGCCATCCGCAAGAACCCCAACAGCCGCCGCCACATCGTCAGCGCCTGGAACCCGGCCGATGTCGAGGACATGGCCCTGCCGCCCTGCCACTGCCTGTTCCAGTTCTTCGTCGCCGACGGCAAGCTCAGCTGCCAGCTCTACCAGCGCAGCGCCGACGTCTTCCTCGGCGTGCCGTTCAACATCGCCTCCTACGCCCTGCTGACCATGATGGTGGCCAGGGTGACAGGGCTTGAGCCCGGCGAGTTCGTCCACACCTTCGGCGACGCCCACCTCTATCTGAACCACCTGGACCAGGCGAAGACTCAGCTGACCCGCGAGCCGCACCCCTTCCCGACCATGACCCTGGCCGACAAGGACGACCTGTTCGCCTTCGAGCTGGGCGACTTCCTGGTCGAGGGCTACCAGGCCCATCCGACCATCAAGGCGCCGATCGCGGTCTGACCATGCGGCTGATCCTCGCTACCACCGCCGCCGTCCTGCTGCTCGCCGCGCCTGCGGTGGCCCAGGATTCGGCGAAGCCGAGCTCCGTCACCGACCCAGCCACCAGGGTGCTGATCGACATGCTCGACCACTGCCTGGCGACGATGGATGGCAAGGTCGACTACGACAAGGGCGCCCAGAAAAAGGGCTGGGGCCGCACGGGCAACGGCGGCTGGGGCAAGAAGGTCGGCAAGTCGATGATGGCCACCGAGCTGGCGGTCACCAACCTGGCCAGCGGTTCGTTCCGGGTCTGCGCCGTCAACATGGCCCCGGCCAGCGTCGATGTGCAGGGCCTCAAAGCCGTGCTCGCCGAACGCGCCGCCCCCTACCCCCTGACCCCGGTCGCGCCGCGCCTCGACAAGCGGGGCGGCACGCAGAGCGGCTTCGAGAACCCCAAGGGCCCGCTCATCGGCCTGACCCTCACCGAGATGCCGGCCGTCGGCGACCTGCCGGCCAAGACCTTCCTGTCGGTGATCTGGCGCGAGTAGGCCATGCGTCTTGCCCTCACCCTTCTCGCCTGTCTGAGCCTGACGGCCTGCGCCGCCGGCGAAGCCACCGTCGCCGCCGCGTCGGGCGCCGAATGCGCCATCCCCGCGGTCATCGATCCCGTCCCCGCCGAGGTCGGCCCGCCGGACAAGGTCGTCGCCGACTTCACCCCCGACAGCTACCTCCTCGCCATGGCCTGGCAGCCGGAAGCCTGCCGCAGCCAGGCCGCCGACACCTCCGACCCCAGCGCCTGCGACAGCGGTCGGACCTGGACCCTGCACGGCCTCTGGCCCAACAGCGCCGACGGCAAACACCCCCGCTACTGCCGCCCCAGCCAGCCCCTGGCGGCGAGAACGGTGGCGAAGAACTTCTGCATGATCCCCTCGGCCCGCCTGCAGCAGCATGAATACGCCGCCCACGGCGTCTGCGCCTGGGACAGCCCGGACGCCTATTTCGACCAGTCCCGCAAACTGTGGGACGGCCTCAACAAGCCCGCCCTCACGACCGACAGCCTCACCGCCGGCCAGCTGCGCGACGCCTTCGTCGCCGCCAACCCCGGCCTGCCGCGCGGCGCCATCGCCATCGCCACCGCGCCGGAGGGCCAGCTGCGCGAGGTCCGCCTCTGTCACGACCTGGCGTTCAGGCCGACCGCCTGCGCGCCGAAAGCGCTCGGCGCCCGCGACGGCTTCGTCCTGACCATCACCCCCGCGGAATAAGCGCATTCTGCAGATGACGGCCCGCGCCGACACGGCGTAGGGTCCGCCCCATGGTTCTCCCGATCGCCCTCGTCGTCGCCCGCGCCCGCAACGGGGTCATCGGCTTCAAGGGCGACCTGCCCTGGCGCATCCGCTCCGACATGGCCTGGTTCAAGGCCAACACGCTGGGCAAGCCGGTGATCATGGGCCGCAAGACCTGGGACAGCCTGCCGCTGCAACCCCTGCCCGGCCGCCTCAACATCGTGCTCAGCCGCGACGGCAGCTTCGAGCCCAAGACCGCCGTGCCGGTCGAGAACTTCAACGAAGCCGTCGAGATGGCCAGCGAGCAGGCCGAGGAAGACGGCGCGAAAGAGGTCTGTGTCATCGGCGGCACCGCCCTGTTCGAGCTGGCCATGCCCCGCGCCAGACGCCTCTACATCACCGAGGTCGAGGCCGAGCCCGAGGGCGACGCCTTCTTTCCCGCCTTCGACGAAGCCGCCTGGACCGAGGTCCACCGCGAGGCCCACGAGCCCGGCGAAAAGGACGACCACCCCTTCGTCTTCCGCATCCTCGAGCGCCGGCGCTGAAGCCCTTGCGCTAACGCAACGTCACCGGGTTCTATCGCCGCAACGATAAAATGCCGGAAGGACACGCCAAGTGGATATCGAACTCGTCGCCGAGGGACTGCAGTTCCCCGAGGGCCCCATCGCCATGAACGACGGCTCGGTGATCCTCACCGAGATCAAGGGCCAGCGCCTGACCCGCATCACCCCCGACGGCAAGACCAGCACCGTCGCCGAGACCGGCGGCGGCCCGAACGGCGCGGCGATCGGCCCGGACGGCAAGATCTACGTCACCAACAACGGCGGCAGCTTCGAATGGCTCGACGTCGGCGGCCTGACCATCCCCGGCCCCACCCCGGCCAGCCACACCGGCGGCTCGATCCAGCGGGTCGACATCGCCACCGGCAAGGTCGAGACCGTCTATGAGGCCTGCGACGGCAAGCGCCTCGTCGGCCCCAACGATCTGGTCTTCGACAGGCAGGGCGGCCTGTGGTTCAGCGACCACGGCTGCACCACCCCCGACGGCAAGAAGTTCGGCGGCCTCTACTACGCCCTGCCCGACGGCTCGAAGATCGTCCGCCACAAGGACCATATGGTCAGCCCCAACGGCGTCGGCCTCTCGCCCGACGAGAAGACCGTCTACCTCGCCGACACCATGCTCGGCCGCCTCTGGTCCTTCGACGTCAGCGCCCCCGGGGAACTGGCCGAACCGCCGCCCTTCCAGCCGGGCCATGTCGTCTGCAACCTGCCGGGCTACCAGCTGCTCGACAGCCTGGCCGTCGAGGCGGGCGGCAAGGTCTGCGTCGCCACCATCATCAACGGCGGCATCACCGCCTTTGACCCCGACGGCACGACCGAGCACTACCCCTTCCCGGACCTGCTGGTGACCAACATCTGCTTCGGCGGCGACGACATGCGCACCGCCTGGATCACCGCGTCGGGCACGGGGAAACTCTACAAGGCCGCCTGGCCCCGGCCGGGCCTGAAGCTGAACTTCAACGCTTAAGGACAAAGGCAAGCGACGCATCGCTCTCCCCCACTTGGTGGGGGAGTGGCTTTGGCGAGCGCTGCAAGCGAGCCAAACCGAGCAACCATGTTCAGGCGGCTTGGGTCTTGGTCCAAGGCTGACCGCGTTGAAGGACGAGGTTTGCGGCTTCGATCAGCTTTCGC
>JAUMCZ010000073.1:0-19982 GCA_032122215.1 Caulobacter sp. | reverse complement strand
GCTAGATACTCGCGAGACCCCCAAAGGTCAAGGGTTTCCGGACTCTTGGGCGGGGCTGGCAGGACCGTTCGGGATTCAGGGCGCAACGGACAGGGGCTTGCCGGGGGAGGGCCCGGTCTCATCGATAGATTCCGCGCGCCGCCCGACGAACAGGCCTGCGCGACTCACTGTGCCCCGCGGGCGCCCGGGCGGCCAGGAGGCCGTCGAAATCTCTTCGCCCGCAAAGGGTCCGCGCGGGGACACGTTTTGGCCGCGCCCGGCAATCAGCGTTCGCGCCGGACAGGACGGGAGGGCGGGTGGCCCAGACGCGCGAGCAGCGACGGAACCAGGGACGCGTGGCGCTCGTCACCGCGCTGTCGCTGCTGTTCCACGTCGGTCTCTTCACCCTGATCGGCCTCAACACGCCCGGCGTCCGGGAGCGCCCGCCGCTGCCGGACGAGGTGATCGATATCAGCCTGTTTCCGCCCAGGTTACAGCCGACCAAGCCCACCCCCGCCACGGCGGGCGGAAACCCGGCGGACGGCATTCCCCGGCGAGATACCACCGCGCCGCTGCTGCATGTCCCCGCCGTCGAGCCGCCGTCGCAGGTGGCCCCCTCTCCCCTGCCCGCTCCGGCTCCGACCGGGGCCAGCGCCGGCGGCGACCGGAAGGGCGGCTCCGGGCGCGGGCCATCGATCTTTCCGTCACCGGGCGAAGACACCCGCAAGGCGCTGCGCGGCACCTATGGCTGCGCCTATCCGGATGCGGTGGGTCTGAACCGGCGCGAGCGTGAGGCCTGTCTGGATCGGCCCGGCCGCGCGGTCTCCCCCATCGCCGCGCCGATCCCCGGCGAGAAGCGAAAGCGCTGGGACCAGGTGGCGGCCAGGCAGGAACGGGACCGGGACTGGCGCGAAAACCCGACGATGCCGACCGGAACCAGCGAGGCGCAGGGCCCCGGCCGACCCGCCGGCGTCGGTGAGGCCGATCCGGTCTTCGCGCCGATCAAGACGCCCTTCTAGCCCCAGGGCAGGACGGCGCGCAGGCGGGCGGTCTCGTCGGCCGCCCCCTTTCGCTCGGCCCGCCAAAGCCGTTCGGCCAGCACGGCGCGCTGCTCGGCGCCGAGGCGGGCCCAGTCCAGGGCGCCGGCCGGGAGGTCGTAGATCCAGTCCCTGGGGCGCAGGGCGTAGGACAGCCAGCTCATCCGGCCGGTGGCGTAGTCGAGGACGTGCTGCAGCTCGTGCTGCAGCAGGGCCATGGCCGCGGGCTGGCGCGAACAGTCGTCGGGCGCGCGGCCCCAGTAGATGCGGTCGCCCAGGGTCAGGACGGGCGTGTGCCCTCGCCAGAGGTGCGACAGGCGGGCAAGCGGCGAAGACCCGGAGACGATGCGCGGGAAGGCCCCGGCGGCCATCAGGGCGTCCCACAGGCCGGCGGAGAGCGCGGCGCGCTCTGAGGCCGTGAGGGATCGGGACACGCCAGGGGTCATCTTCGCCGATGTAGGCCACGGCCTGACGGCGTCGAGCCCTGGCTGCGAGCGTCGATCAAAGAGTCCATTCGGCGATCGGCGTGTTGGAGCCGCTGCGCTCGAACGTGACCCGTTCGATCTCGACGGCCAGAAGACAGACCGGACGTTGATCGACAGCAGATCCGGAGCACAGGACGGGACGCCCCTCCCCGGTCTGGCCGATCCGCCCTCGGACGACCATGAACACCTCGGCGGCGTTGGCCGACGCCAGGTCTCCGCCCAGTTTCTGGACCGTTTCGTAAGGCTTTCCGGCCCGTTGTTGCGCCCGGTTGGAGCCGGCCGGGAAGAAGGACGCCAGCCCCAGGGTCGGTGACGAGGGCTGCGGGGCGGGCGCGGGCGATACCGGGGTCGCGAGGACTCGATCCACTGCAGCACTTGCGACGGTTATTGGCAGGGAAGGAACGCGGCAGGTCTCGGCGAGAATCCAGGGCCGCGGCAGCCAGAACCCTTCGACGCGATCGAATTGCTCCGCGCCAAGCGCGCTCACGGCCGGCTCCTTGGTCCAGTCCTGCAGCCGCGCCGTCAGGGTCAAGCTCTTCTGGCGTTCATCACGGACCATGGTCAGGTCCGGCGTGCCGCAGGCGAAGGCAAGACGCAGCTCGAAGGGCTTGCCGACCGCAGCCGCCTGATCGGGGACCGGACCACCGGCGGCGAAGGCGGAAGCAGCGGCGTTCGCCAGCAGGATGAGATCAGCGCGACGCAGGGTGGTGTCCGCCGGCGCCTGGACAGCCGCCGTTGGAGGTGTGGAGGGCATCGGGGGCGGCGGCTTCGGGCCCCGCATCGACCACCAGACGAGCGAGGTCAGCGCCGCCGACAGGAAAGCCGTCAAGGCGATCAGCAAAATGGCGGCCGGAGGCGATTGAGATCGGTCGAGGCGAACCAGGTTCCATGCCATGGGCTGATCCTAGCAGAGGATTGAGCGCGGCGTTATGTCTTGACGTGAAGGTCGCGCCCGGTCCCATGGGGCATGACGCTTCATCAGATCGTCGCGCTCCTGGTGCTGGTCGCCGTCGTCGTGGCCCTCATTCACGGCAAGGCGCGACCCGATGTGGTGGCCCTGACCGGCGCCGCCGTGCTGTTGTTCACCGGGGTGATCAGGCCGGTTGAGGCGCAGGCCGCCTTCGCCAGCCCGGCCCTTATCGCGCTGGCCAGCCTTTTCGTCATCGCCTATGCGATGGAGCGATCCGGGCTTCTTGACTGGGTTATCGCGGCCGGCGTTGCGATGTGCGCCAGGCTTGGAGCCGCCGGGCTGTGGCTCCTGATCATGGCCTGCGGGGCGGCCAGCGCCTTTCTGAACAACACGCCGATTGTGGTCCTGGCGGCGCCGGTTGTGCGCGATGTGTCGAAGTCCCTGGGCCAGAGTCCGCGCCGGTTTCTGATCCCGCTGTCCTACATCACCATCATGGGCGGGGCCTGCACCCTGATCGGCACCTCGACCAACCTGCTGGTCAACGACATGGCCCGAAGCACAGGTCAGCCGACTTTCGGACTGTTCGAGATCACGCCGGTGGCGCTGATCATTGCTGTCGCGGGTGGCCTCTATCTGTTGCTTTTCGGAGGGCGACTGCTGCCCGCGGGCCCCGTTGAGGCGCCATCTGAACCGCTGGCCACCACGCCGGGGACGACGGCCGCCGAAACGCAGGCACACGATGTCACCCTGGGCGACAGCAGCCTTTTCGAAGGGCATCGCCCGCTCAACAGGCTGCACGCCGGTCTGTCGCTGGCTGTCTTCCTGGGGGTGGTGGTGGTCGCCGCACTGGGTTGGGCGCCGATCGCGGCCTCGGCTTTCGCCGGGGCGGTGCTCCTGATCATCACCCGGGTCATCAGCGCCGAGCAGGCCTACCGGGGACTTCGGCCGGATATCCTGCTTTTGATCGCGGGGATGGTGGTCGTCGGGTTGTCGCTTGAGGTCTCCGGCCTGGCTGCGGCGGCGACAAACAGCCTGGTCGACGTAATCCGTCCCCTCGGTCCGGTGGCGGCGCTGGTGCTGCTTTACGGTGCGACCCTTCTGCTGACCGAGATCCTGTCCAATGCCGCCGTGGCCGTCTTGCTGACCCCCGTCGCCGTCGCCCTGGCGGAGAGCCTGGGCGTCAGCCCCCGGCCCTTCCTGGTGGCTGTCATGATGGCGGCCAGCGCCGCCTTCGCGACGCCGTTCGGCTATCAGACCAATGTCCTGGTCTACCAGATGGGCCGCTACAGCTATCTGGACTTCCTGCGTATCGGAGCGCCGCTGAACCTGCTGACATGGCTGGTCGGGGCCGTCGTGATTCCGATCTTCTTCCCCTTCTGAACCCCAAAAGAAAACGGCCCGGGATTGCTCCCGGGCCGTCTCGATACTCTGGTCCGTCCGATTATTCGGCCGGGACCTCGTCGGCGATCTCGACGGGCAGCGGCTCCATGGCCGCTTCACGCGAGGCGGCCAGTTGTTCGTCACGCTTGGTGGCGATCTTCTGGAGGTTCCGCAGGTAGGAGCCCGTACCCGCCGGGATGAGCCGGCCGACGATGACGTTTTCCTTGAGGCCTTCGAGGGTGTCGACCTTGCCGTGGACCGAGGCGTCCGTGAGCACCCGGGTCGTTTCCTGGAAGGACGCGGCCGAGATGAACGAACGGGTCTGCAGCGAGGCCTTGGTGATGCCCAGCAGAACCGGCTGGGTCACCGCCGGGCGGCCGCCGCGGGCTTCGGTCTTGGCGTTCTCGATGTCGAATTCCGACTTGTCGAGGTGGTCGCCCTTGATGAGGCCGGTGTCGCCGGGCTCGAGGATTTCCACCTTCTGCAGCATCTGGCGAACGATCACCTCGATGTGCTTGTCGTTAATCGGCACGCCCTGCAGGCGGTAGACTTCCTGGATTTCGTTGACCAGGAAGTTGGCCAGCTCCTCGATGCCCAGGATGCGCAGGATGTCGTGCGGATCCGGGTTGCCGTCGATGATGTACTCGCCCTTGCGGACGATATCGCCGTCGTGCACCGCGATGTGCTTGCCCTTGGGGATCAGGAACTCGACGGGTTCGCCACCGTCCTCCGGGGTGATCTTGATCCGGCGCTTGTTCTTGTAGTCGCGCCCGAACTCGACCCGGCCGTCCATCTCGGCGATGACCGCGCAATCCTTCGGACGGCGGGCTTCGAACAGCTCGGCAACACGCGGCAGACCGCCGGTGATGTCGCGCGTCTTGGCGCCTTCCGTAGGGATACGGGCGATGATTTCGCCGGGCTTGACCATGTCGCCGTCAGACACCGACAGAATGGCGCCGACCGACAGCAGGTAGCGGGACTCACCGCCGGCGGCGAGGCGCTGGTAGGCGCCGTCTTCGCCAAGCACCGCGAGCGCCGGACGCAGGTCCGTGCCCTTGGAACCGGTGCGCCAGTCACTGACGACGCGCTGGGCGATACCCGTCGCTTCGTCGGTTTCCTCGCGGACCGAGAAGCCTTCAACGAGGTCTTCGGCGCGGATGCGGCCGCCGACTTCGGTGATGATCGGGGTGGTGTAGGGGTCCCATTCGGCGATGCGTTGGCCGCGCTTGATCTTGTCGCCGTCCTTGACCTTCAGACGCGCGCCGTACGGCGGCTTGTAGGACTCGCGGTCCTTGCCGTCGACGAGCACGGTCATGGCCACGTTGCGGCTCATGACCACGAACTCGCCGTCGGCCGCCTTGACGGTCGGGCCGGTGATCTTGATCACGCCATCGGCGCCGGCTTCGAAGAACGACTGCTCGGCCACCTGGGCCGTGCCGCCGATGTGGAAGGTCCGCATGGTCAGCTGGGTGCCCGGCTCGCCGATGGATTGGGCGGCGATGACGCCGACCGCTTCACCGATGTTGACCGGGGTGCCCCGCGCCAGGTCGCGGCCGTAGCAGGCCCCGCAGGCGCCGACCTTGGCTTCGCAGGTCAGGCCCGAACGCACCTTCACCGATTGCACGCCGGCCTTTTCGATCAGGTCGGACATGTCCTCGACGAGGTAGGTGTCGGCGGGGATGATGACCTCGCCGGTGTTCGGATCCTTGATGTCCTCGGCCGAGAAGCGGCCGAGAACCCGCAGGCCGAGCGAGACCAGCACGTCGCCGCCGTCGACCACGGCCCGCAGGGTGATGCCCCGGGTGGTGCCGCAATCTTCTTCGGTGATGATGCTGTCCTGCGCGACGTCGACCAGACGGCGGGTCAGGTAACCCGAGTTGGCGGTCTTCAGCGCGGTGTCGGCCAGGCCCTTACGGGCGCCGTGGGTGGAGTTGAAGTACTCCTGAACGGTCAGGCCTTCCTTGAAGTTCGAGATGATCGGCGTCTCGATGATCTCGCCGGACGGCTTGGCCATCAGGCCGCGCATCCCGCCGAGTTGCTTCATCTGGGCCTGCGAACCACGGGCGCCGGAGTGGGCCATCATGTAGATGGAGTTGATCTCCAGCTCGCGGCCGTCCGGACCCTTCTTGGGGGTCGAGATCTCGCCCATCATGGCGTCGGCGACCAGGTCGGTGGACTTGGCCCAGGCGTCGACGACCTTGTTGTACTTCTCGCCCTTGGTGATCAGGCCGTCGGCGTACTGCTGCTCGTATTCCTCGACGAGCTTGCGGGTGTCGGCGACGATGGTTTCCTTGGAGGCCGGGATGATGATGTCATCCTTGCCGAAGGAGATGCCGGCCTTGGCCGCCTCGCGGAAGCCCAGACCCATCATCTGGTCGGCGAAGATGACCGTCGCCTTCTGACCGCAGTGGCGATAGACCACGTCGATCAGGTTGCCGATCTCCTTCTTGGTCAGCGCCTTGGCGATGAGCCGGTGGCCGATGGCCGGGTGATGCGGCAGCAGGGCGGCGATCTTCATCCGGCCCGGGGTGGTTTCGATCAGGCTGCGGACCACGACCCCGTCAGCGTTGGATTCGCTGAAGCGGGCCTTGATCTTCGAGTGCAGGGTGACGACGCCGGCGCCGAGGGCGGCTTCGATCTCGCCGAGGTCGGCGAAGATCTTGCCTTCGCCCGGCTCGTTCTCACGCGATTGCGAGAGATAGTAGAGGCCGAGGACGATGTCCTGCGACGGCACGATGATCGGGCGACCGTTGGCGGGGCTGAGGATGTTGTTGGTCGACATCATCAGCACGCGCGCTTCCAGCTGGGCTTCCAGCGAGAGCGGCACGTGGACGGCCATCTGGTCGCCGTCGAAGTCGGCGTTGAAGGCGGCGCAGACCAGCGGGTGAAGCTGGATGGCCTTGCCCTCGATCAGCTTGGGCTCGAACGCCTGGATGCCCAGACGGTGAAGCGTCGGCGCGCGGTTGAGCATGACCGGGTGCTCGCGGATAACCTCTTCGAGGATATCCCACACCTGGGGCTGCTCACGCTCCACCATGCGCTTGGACTGCTTGACGGTGCCGGAAAGGCCCTTGGCGTCCAGGCGCGAGTAGATGAACGGCTTGAACAGCTCGAGCGCCATCTTCTTGGGCAGGCCGCACTCATGCAGCTTCAGGTCGGGACCGACCACGATGACCGAACGGCCCGAGTAGTCGACGCGCTTGCCCAGCAGGTTCTGGCGGAAGCGGCCCTGCTTGCCCTTCAGCATGTCGGCGAGGGACTTCAGCGGGCGCTTGTTGGCGCCGGTGATGACCCGGCCGCGACGGCCGTTGTCGAACAGGGCGTCCACCGACTCCTGCAGCATCCGCTTTTCGTTGCGGATGATGATGTCGGGGGCGCGAAGCTCGATCAGGCGCTTCAGGCGGTTGTTCCGGTTGATGACCCGGCGATAGAGGTCGTTCAGGTCGGAGGTCGCGAAACGACCGCCGTCCAGCGGCACCAGCGGGCGCAGTTCCGGCGGGATGACCGGCACGACCGTCAGGATCATCCACTCCGGCTTGTTGCCGGACTCGATGAAGGCCTCAATGATCTTCAGGCGCTTGGAGGCCTTCTTCTGCTTGATCTCGGAGGTGGCCACGGCCAGCTCCTCACGCAGACGCTCGGCTTCCTTGGGCAGGTCGATGCCCTTGAGCAGGCCGAAGATGGCCTCGGCGCCGATCTCGGCGCTGAAGCTGTCGTCGCCGAACTCGTCCTGGAAGCGCACGAACTCATCTTCGCTCAGCAGCTGGTGCTGCTTCAGCGGGGTGAGGCCCGGCTCGGTGATGATGTAGTGCTCGAAGTAGAGGACCCGCTCGATGTCCTTCAGCGGCATGTCCAGCATCATGGCGATGCGGCTGGGCAGCGACTTCAGGAACCAGATGTGGGCGACCGGGCTGGCCAGTTCGATGTGGCCCATCCGCTCGCGACGGACGCGGGCCAGGGTGACCTCGACGCCGCACTTTTCGCAGATGATGCCCTTGTACTTCATGCGCTTGTACTTGCCGCACAGGCATTCGTAGTCCTTGGTCGGGCCAAAGATACGGGCGCAGAACAGGCCGTCACGCTCGGGCTTGAACGTGCGGTAGTTGATGGTTTCCGGCTTCTTGATCTCGCCGAACGACCACGACCGGATCTTCTCCGGGCTGGCGAGCGCGATACGGATCTGGTCGAAGGTCGGAGCGGCCTGGACCGGATTGAAGATGTTCAGGACTTCCTGGTTCATCATTGCCTCAGTGCGGGATGACCCGCGAAAAGTTTTGAAGGGGAGATCGAAGGGTCCGGGCGACGATCACGCCGCCCGGTGGGTTTCGATCACCCGTTCTCCAGCTCGACGTTCAGGCCGAGCGACCGCATTTCCTTGACCAGCACGTTGAAGCTTTCCGGAATGCCGGCCTCGAAGGTGTCGTCGCCGCGGACGATGCTTTCGTAGACCTTGGTCCGTCCGGCCACGTCGTCCGACTTCACCGTCAGCATTTCCTGCAGGGTGTAGGCGGCGCCGTAGGCTTCGAGCGCCCAGACCTCCATCTCCCCGAAGCGCTGACCGCCGAACTGGGCCTTGCCGCCCAGCGGTTGCTGGGTGACCAGGCTGTAGGGGCCGATCGAGCGGGCGTGGATCTTGTCGTCGACCAGGTGGTGCAGCTTCAGCATGTAGATGTAGCCGACCGTGACCGGACGCTTGAACTGATCGCCGGTCTGGCCGTCGAACAGGATCGACTGACCCGAACGGGCCAGGCCCGCCGATTCCAGCAGGTCCTCGATATCGCCGATGTGGGCGCCGTCGAAGACCGGGGTGGCGAAGGGCACGCCCTTGGAGAGGTTGCGGGCCAGTTCGACCAGCTCTTCCTCTTCCTCGGGCAGCGGCACGTCAGGACCGTAGATGTCCGACAGACGCTCGATCAGGGCGGCCTTCTGGCCACCATGTTGCCAGGCTTCCAGCAAGGCGGCGATCTGCTTGCCGAGGCCGGCGGCGGCCCAACCCAGGTGGGTTTCGAAGATCTGGCCGACGTTCATGCGCGACGGCACGCCCAGCGGGTTCAGAACCACGTCGACGGCGGTGCCGTCGGCCAGGTGAGGCATGTCCTCGATCGGCAGGATCTTGGAGATGACCCCCTTGTTGCCGTGACGACCGGCCATCTTGTCCCCGGGCTGAAGCTTGCGCTTCACGGCCACGAACACCTTGACCATCTTCATCACGCCCGGAGGCAGTTCGTCGCCGCGCTGCAGCTTGTCGACCTTGTCCTCGAAGCGACGGTCGAGACGCTTGCGGGCCTCGTCGAACTGGCGGCGCAGGGCCTCCAGCTCGCCCATGGCCTTTTCGTCGTCGAGCGCGATCTGCCACCACAGGCCCGGCGCGATTTCGCCCAGCTTGTCAGCAGTGACCTCGCCGCGGCCCAGGCCCTTGGGACCCGAGACGGCGACCTTGCCGACGATCAGCTCGCGCAGACGCGCGGTCATGTTGCGGTTCAGGATGGCGAACTCGTCGTCGCGGTCCTTGCCCAGGCGGTCGATTTCCGAGCGCTCGATGGCCAGGGCGCGTTCGTCCTTGTCGACGCCGTGACGGTTGAAGACCCGCACTTCGACGACGGTGCCGGCGACGCCCGGGGGCAGGCGCAGGCTGGTGTCGCGAACGTCGGAGGCCTTTTCACCGAAGATGGCGCGCAGGAGCTTTTCTTCCGGCGTCATCGGGCTCTCGCCCTTCGGGGTCACCTTGCCGACCAGGATGTCGCCCGGCATGACTTCGGCGCCGATCGCCACGATGCCCGCTTCGTCCATGTTGCGAAGGGCTTCTTCGCCGACGTTGGGGATGTCGCGGGTGATTTCTTCCGGGCCCAGCTTGGTGTCGCGGGCCATGACTTCAAACTCCTCGATGTGGATCGAGGTGAAGACGTCGTCGCGCACGATCCGCTCGGAGATCAGGATCGAGTCTTCGAAGTTGTAGCCGTTCCAGGGCATGAAGGCGACGAGGGCGTTGCGGCCCAGAGCCAGTTCACCAAGGTCGGTGGACGGGCCGTCGGCGATGATGTCGCCGGCGTTGATCTTGTCGCCCACCCGCACCAGCGGACGCTGGTTGATGCAGGTGTTCTGGTTGGAACGCTGGAACTTCGACAGGCGGTAGATGTCGACGCCCGGCTTGGTGGGGTCGGTTTCGTTGGTGGCGCGCAGGACGATACGCGTGCCGTCGATCTGCTCGACCACGCCGGTGCGGCGGGCGATGACCACGGCGCCGGAATCGCGGGCCACGACGTCTTCCATGCCGGTGCCCACGAGCGGGGCGTCGGACTGGACGAGCGGCACGGCCTGACGCTGCATGTTCGAACCCATCAGGGCGCGGTTGGCGTCATCGTTTTCGAGGAAGGGGATCAGGGCGGCGGCGACCGACACGACCTGCTTGGGGCTGACGTCCATGAGGTCGACGTCGGCGCGTTGCAGCAGGCCCGGCTCGCCGTTGGTCCGGCCAGGCACCAGGTCTTCAGCGATGGCGCCGTCAACGATGGAGATGTTGGCCTGGGCGATGACGTGCTTGGCCTCTTCCATGGCCGACATGTAGACGACCTCGTCCTGAGGCCGGCCGTCGAGCACGCGGCGGTAGGGGCTTTCGATGAAGCCGTACTTGTTGATCCGCGCGTGGGTCGCGAGGCTGTTGATCAGACCGATGTTCGGGCCTTCCGGCGTTTCAATCGGGCAGATGCGGCCGTAGTGGGTCGGGTGAACGTCGCGGACTTCGAAGCCCGCGCGTTCCCGCGTCAGACCACCCGGGCCAAGCGCCGAAAGGCGACGCTTGTGGGTGATTTCCGACAGCGGGTTGGTCTGGTCCATGAACTGCGACAGCTGCGAGGAGCCGAAGAATTCACGAACGGCCGCCGCGGCCGGCTTGGCGTTGATCAGGTCGTGCGGCATCACGGTGTCGATGTCGACGCTCGACATACGTTCCTTGATGGCGCGCTCCATGCGCAGCAGACCGACGCGGTACTGGTTTTCCAGCAGCTCGCCCACCGAACGGACCCGGCGGTTGCCGAGGTTGTCGATGTCGTCGATTTCGCCGCGGCCGTCGCGCAGGCCGACGAGGACCTTCAGCACTTCGAGCACGTCTTCCTTGCGCAGCACGCGCAGGTCGTCCTCGGTCTGTTGCTCCAGGCGCATGTTCATCTTCACGCGGCCGACCGACGACAGGTCGTAGCGTTCCGAGTCGAAGAACAGCGAGCGGAACATGGCCTCGGCGGCTTCCACCGTCGGCGGCTCACCCGGGCGCATGACCCGGTAGATGTCGAACAGGGCGTCTTCGCGGGTGACGTTCTTGTCCACGCGGACGGTGTTGCGCATGTAGGCGCCGACCGTGATGTGGTCGATGTCGAGCACGTCGATGGTGGCCAGGCCCTGGGCTTCCAGGACCTCGATCACGGTCGGGTCGAGCTCGTCGCCGGCCTCGGCGTAGATCTCGCCGGTCTCGTAGTTGACGGCGTCGCGGGCCAGGTAGCGGCCGGTCAGGGCCTCCGGACCGAGCAGCAGGGTCTTCAGGCCGCCGTCGGCCAGCTTCTTGGCGTTACGGGCGGAGATCTTCGTGCCGGCCGGAGCCACTTCCTCGCCGGTGTCGGCGTCGATCAGCGGGAATTCCGGCTTCACACCGCGCCAGCGCTCGGCCTTGTACGGGGTGGCCCAGCCTTCGGCGGCGCCGGTGCGCTTTTCGAAGGGGACGACGTCGTAGAAGGTGGTGAGGATCTCTTCCCCATCCATGCCCAGCGCCATCAGGAAGGTGGAGGCGGGCAGTTTGCGGCGACGGTCGATACGGACGTAGACGATGTCCTTGGCGTCGAACTCGAAGTCGAGCCAGGAACCGCGGTAGGGAATGACGCGGGCGGCGAACAGCAGCTTGCCCGACGAGTGGGTCTTGCCCTTGTCGTGGTCGAAGAAGACGCCCGGCGAGCGGTGCATCTGCGAGACGATCACCCGCTCGGTGCCGTTGACGATGAACGTGCCCTTGTCGGTCATGAGCGGGATGTCGCCCATGTAGACGTCTTGTTCCTTGATGTCCTTGACCGACTTGGCGCCGGTCTCTTCTTCCATCTCGAACACGATCAGGCGAAGCTTGACCTTCAGCGGCGCGGCGTAGGTCATGTCGCGTTGAATGCATTCTTCAACGTCGTACTTGGGCTCTTCGAATTCGTACGAAACGTACTCGAGCACGGCGCGCTCGTTGAAATCCTTGATCGGGAAGACCGACTTGAAGACCGCCTCGACGCCCTGCTCGCGGCGGTCCGCATGGCGGACTTCGCGTTGCAGGAACTGCTCGTAGGAGGACCGCTGAACCTCGATCAGGTTCGGCATCTGCACGGCCTCGGGAATGCGGCCGAACGACTTGCGGATCCGCTTCTTGCCGGTGAAGGAGTGCGCCATGTTTTTCCTTAAGCCCGTGGGGAGGTCCCCACGCGTAGAATGTCTTTCGCGTCCACCCTCGGCTTGCGCCGGACGCTGACAGGCCCCTGTCCGTCGGGGCCGCCCTTCGCAGTAGTCCGCAGGGTGAGCGGACCGGCCATCGGGCATACACGCGCGCGAGATTGCGACTCTAAAGAAGACGGAAATTTCGCGAGAGGGGCGAGATAAGGCAAATCCACAGCGAATGGAAGGGGGAGGCGGAGTTTAATTTGACATTTCCCTCATGGCGGAGAAGCCCTCCTGCGAAGCGGCCGGATTGGGCGGAACCTCGGGGTAACTTTTCCCTCTTCAGCCCCAGGCGTCTGATGAGGCGATCCAGCCTGTGAGCGGCCCCTGGCGCCCTCGCCGCCCGGCTCGATGAATATGTCTAGACATATCCATTTTGGGCGCTTGCGGAGCCTCACATCGGGTGCGGCAAGCGCAAGGCGCCAATGTAGGTCCGGGCGAAGACAAACCGACCTGCATCCGGTCACAACCGACCTACAGTCCGACCTGCGCCCCGGGCTACATTTCCCGCGCCTCGGCCAACACTCCGGGCACAGGTCCGCCAACGAATTCAACGACCAGAGACCGCGCCGCCCCCTTCCCCCCTGAGCGCGCGGTATAATAGTAGGCCGCTTCGATAGCCGCGGCCCGGCCCTGCGCACCGGGATTAGCAGGCGCTTGCCCAGCCGGTATCAGGAGGCTCTTATGCCCGCCCGAATTCGTGACATCCGAGTATCACCGTGATCCGACCTCTCCTCGCCGCCACCCTGCTGCTCTGCGCGGGCCCCGCCCTTGCCCAGCCGCAGCCCGTTCCCTTCGACAGCGCCATCCCGGCGGCCCGCGATGTCCCCTACCCCGGCACGATGAAGCTGGTCGTCGACGCCACCGATCTCGATCGGCGGATCATGACGGTGAAACAGACCATCCCCGTCGCTGGCCCGGGGCCGATGGTGCTGCTCTATCCCGAATGGCTGCCCGGCAAACATGCCCCGCGCGGCGAACTGGAAAAGGTGGCCGGCCTGAAGATCACCGCCGGCGGCAAGACCCTGATCTGGCGGCGCGATCCGGTCGAGGTCTTCGCCCTGCATATCGACGTGCCCGCCGGCGCCAGGCAGGTCGAGCTGGAGTTCCAGTTCCTGTCGGCCACGGCCGGCGACCAGGGCCGCATTGTCATGACCCGGGAAATGCTGAACCTGCAGTGGAACTCCACGGCCTTCTATCCGGCCGGCTGGTTCACCCGCCAGATCCCGGTCGAGGCCACCGCCATCCTGCCGGAGGGCTGGGGCTACGGCGTCGCCCTCGACACCGCCGCCAGCAAGGGCAACGTCCACAGCTTCAGGACCGTCAGCTTCGAGACCCTTGTCGACTCGCCGATGTTCGCCGGCCGCTATTTCCGCCAGTTCGACCTCGATCCGGGCGGCCGCAGCCCGGTGAAGCTGAACGTCGTCGCCGACCGGCCGGAACTGCTGGAGGCCAGCGAGGAACAGCTGAAGCTGCACCGCAACCTGGTGGTCCAGGCCGACCGCCTGTTCGGCTCGCGTCCCTACGACCGCTACGACTTCCTGCTGGCCCTGACCGACCGCATGGGCGGCATCGGCCTGGAGCACCACCGCTCCAGCGAGAACGGCCGCGATCCGGAGTACTTCACCAGCTGGGACAAGAATGTCTCGGGCCGGGGCCTTCTGCCGCACGAATACACCCACAGCTGGAACGGCAAGTATCGCCGCGGCGCCGACCTCTGGACGCCCGATTACGCTACCCCGATGCGCGACAGCCTGATGTGGGTCTACGAAGGCCAGACCCAGTTCTGGGGCGTGATCCTCACCGCCCGTTCAGGCCTGGTGACCCGCGAACAGGCGCTCGACGACCTGGCGATGACGGCGGCGGCCTATGACGCGCGGGTCGGTCGCCAGTGGCGCGACATCGCCGACACCACCAACGATCCGATCATCAGCGCCCGCAAGCCAAAGGGTTGGCTCAGCTGGCAGCGCAACGAGGACTATTATGTCGACGGCCTGCTGGTCTGGCTCGACGCCGACAGCTTGATCCGCGAGCGCACGGACGGCAAGAAGTCGCTGGACGACTTCGCCCGCGCCTTCTTCGGCGGCGAGGACGGGTCCTATGTGCCGAGGACCTACGCTTTCGAGGACGTGGTGGCGACGCTGAACGCCGTCACCCCCTACGACTGGGCGACCTTCCTGAAGGAGCGCATCGAGGGCCGGGGTCGGCCGGCGCCGCTGGACGGCTTCAAGCGCGGCGGCTGGACGCTGGTCTATGCCGAGACCCCCTCGGCCTTTCAGAAGGCGGCCGATACGGCGGCCAAGCGCCACGACTTCACCTATTCGGTGGGCCTGAACCTCAAGCCCAGCGGCGAGATCCAGGGCGTGCAGTGGGACGGGCCGGCCTTCAAACAGGGGTTGGTGGTCGGCTCGACCGTGGTCGCCGTCGATGGCGAGGCCTACAGCGACAGCCGGCTGAAGTCGGCGATCACCAGGGCCAAGGGGGGCAAGAAACCCATCCAGCTGATCGTCAAGGACGGCGAACGCTACCGCATCGTCGACATCGCCTGGAACGGCGGACTTCGCTACCCGAGGCTGGAGCGGATCGAGGGCACGCCTGATCGGCTGGGGGACCTGCTCAGCGCGAAGTGACGGGTTTGCGTGCTTCGACACGCGGCTTCGCCGCTGCTCAGCATGACTCAAGTTTTGGGCAGTCCTCCCTGCCAGTCATCCTGAGCAGCCCGCCGCAGGCGGGCGTGTCGAAGGACGCACGGAACGCCATAAGAAAAAGGGCCCGCGGATTGCTCCGCGGGCCCCTCTCTGTTCGAACAGCAAGCGCTGGTTCGAAGCTTACTTCACCTGGACGGTGGCGCCGGCTTCGGTCAGCTTCTTGGCGATCTCTTCGGCGACTTGCTTGGAGACGTTTTCGACGACGTTCTGCGGAGCGCCTTCGACCAGGTCCTTGGCTTCTTTCAGGCCGAGGTCCGGACGGACGCCGCGGACTTCCTTGATCACGTTGATCTTCTTGTCGCCACCGGCGGTCAGAACAACGGTGAACTCGGTTTGCTCTTCAACGGCTTCGACCGGGCCGGCGGCAGCCGGGCCAGCGGCCATGGCCACCGGAGCGGCGGCGGAGACGCCCCACTTTTCTTCGAGCAGCTTGGAGAGCTCAGCGGCTTCCATCACGGTCAGGGCCGACAGTTCGTCAGCGATCTTTTCAAGCTTCGACATTTTCAGTTCCTAAAGTGTGCCCTTGCGGGGATGAGAGGTTCTTGCGGAGATGACTTGCGGTTACGCGGCGTCTTTGGTGGCGTAGGCGTTGAACACCCGCGCCAGCTGACCAGCCGGGGCCGCCAGAACGCCGGCGACCTTGGTCGCGGGAGCCTGGATGAGCCCGATGATCTTGCCACGCAGCTGGTCGAGCGACGGCAGGGCGGCAAGCGCCTTGACACCGGTCTCGTCCAGCATGATCGCACCCATCATGCCGCCAACGACGACGAGCTTGTCGTTTTCCTTGGCGAACTGGGTGATGATCTTGGCGGCGGACACCGGATCCGGCGCATAGGCGACGGCGGACGGGCCGGTGAACAGGCTGGAGCCCGCTTCCGATTCCGAACCGACCAGAGCCTTGATGGCCAGGGTGTTCTTCACCACCTGAAACTTGGCGCCTTCTTCACGAAGGCGGCCACGAAGTGCAGTCATTTCCGCAACGGTCAGACCCAGGTTGTGGGTCACGACCACGGCGCCGGCGTCGGCGAAAACGCCCTTGAGCGTATCGATCGTCGCCTGCTTTTGAGCGCGGTCCATTGCGGTCTCCTACTCGGATGACGTCCCGGTTGCCCGGGTCGCCGGTCATGGCTGTCGGCAAGGGCAAGCCCGAGCTTCTGGCCGTCTAAAACTGTCCGAAGGAAGCAGTGGACCCGCCCAAGGCGCTCATCGCTGAGGCCGGCGCGAAATCTCGACTGTCATCCCCGTCTCCGAACGGTCAGGAAGGGCTCTTCCTGGATAAAGGCTGTGGTGACCCCGCAGCCCCGCTGTTCACGGACAGGTACCGCCCGTGGACGAGTCCACCGACGGAAGCCGGCGCGTATAGGGGAATGAGGCCGGGTTGGCAACCACTGACGAACAGGGCAGCCCGATCAGCGGCCCAGTTCGTCGATCCGGCGGTCGAGATTGGCCATGACCCTCTCGAACCGCTCGCCGCCGACGTCGTCCCAGGCCAGCGACTTCAGGGAGACGGGCCGCGCCGTGCCGAAGGCCGACAGGCTGGAGATCAGCAGCAGGGCCTCGATCTGGGCGGCCCTGGGTTGGAGACCGCCTGCCAGGCCGATCATGTAGCCGACGACGTTGATGCCCGGCGCCCAGACCTGGTCATAGAGGATGGCGAAGGCCGGGCCGGGCTCGGCCATCTCGCGGAGCACAAAGCCCGCCCAGGCCTCGGCCTCGCGGGTTTCCATCATCTGATCCGCCAGGGCGCGGATGACGGTCTTCAGGGCGGCGCGCGCCTCGTCCGGGGTGTGGCGGGCCTCCAGCATCGACTGGGCCTGCAGGACCGGCGCGACCATGCGGGCGCGATAGCGTTCGACGATCTCTTCGGCGCAGGCGAGGTAGAGCCCCTCCTTGCCGCCGAAATAGTATTTGAGGGCCGGCAGGTTGACCCCGGCGGCCTCGGCGATCTGGCGGGTGGTGGCGCCCTTGAAGCCGCTGGTCCCGAAGGCGGTCAGCGCCGCCTCGAGGATACGCAGACGCGCGGCTTCGCCTTTGGCGTAGCCCGAAACCTCCCTCGACTGTCCCTCGATCCTCGACATCGATCCCCTATGCCATCCGCTTGCGGCGAAGGCTATCGGGCGATACAAGATGATCTATATCGTGCGATATATTTTCGACTGGAGCCGCGCCTTGCTCGACATGACCTCCTACCTCGGCTGGAAGATCGATTTCAAAGGCCCGGCCGGCGAAATGGCGCTGGCTCATCCGTCCTCGGTGCAATGGCGCGTCTACAAGAATCCCATCGCGCTCGCCATCGGCGGGGTGGCCGCCGTGCTTCTGGAATTCGCCGATGCGCGGATCCGTTCGGGGGTCTGGGACCACTCCACCTACAAGGCTGACCCCATCGGCCGCTCCAAGCGCACCGGCGTCGCCGCCATGGTCGGCTGCTACGGCCCGGCCAGCGCCGCCCGGCGGGTCATCCAGGGGGTGACCAACATGCACAGCCGGGTGACCGGCGAGACTCCCAGGGGCGAGGCCTACAAGGCGCTGGACCCCGAACTCCTGGACTGGGTGTCAGCGACGGCGGCTTACGGCTTTCTCAACGCCTACGACCGGTTCGTCACGCCGGTGTCGGAGGCCGACAAGACCCGCTTCTACCGCGAGGGCGCGCCGATCGCCGCGCTTTACGGGGTGCAGAACCCCGTCACTTCGACCGCCGACTTCATGGCCATGATGGACAGGCTCAGCCCTCGGTTCGAGGCCCACCCCATCGTCGATGAGTTCCTCGGCATCATCACCTCGGGCCAGGCTGCACCGTCTGTTCCGAAGTTTCTGCACCGGGCGCTGGCGCGGGCCTCGGTCTCGCTGCTGCCGCCCGTCGTGCGCCAGGCGCTCAAGCTCGGCAGGGACTGGGACCTGAGCGCCGCCGACGTCATCGCCCTGAAGCTGGCCGGCAAGCTGGCAGACCGGGTGGTTCCGCCGAACGCGCCGCACACCGACGCCTGCCTGCGCCTCGGCCTTCCCGCCGACTTCCTGTATCGCAAGCCAGCGGCGCAGCAGCGTCTGCTGGAGGCGGCTGGACTGGCCGAGCCGCGGGTCTCGCAGGCTGCTTGAGGCGGGAAAAAGGCAGAAAACTTCGCCCCTTAACCTTGTAAGTCCTTAATTCCCCCACATTTTATCCACAGCCTAAGGAACATCCGCCCTCCCCCGGCGGTTGTTGCCAGTGATCGCGGAAGTCGATCGCTCATCCTCAGCTGTGACCCCGCAAAAGCGACGGCCACCGCTCAGTGAGCCGCCCCATGTTCCACAATACCCGCACTCTCGAAGCTGCCGTCTGGCGCGCCTTTGACGCCAAGCGCCTGCGAAAATTTCGCCCCGAAGCCCTGCCGACCGCCCGCAGCGAGCACGCCCGCATGCTGGCCATCGCCGCCGCCCGCCGCCTGCGCGCGATGGAGCGTCTGCTCGACCGGCGGGCCGAGGACGCCGACTACTGGAAAGCTGTCGCCCCGTCCGCCCTCGGCCGGGCCCGCGACTGGCGGGTCACCGACGGCTTCGCCGGCCTGCCGGGATAGCCCAAAGCAAAAGGGCGGCTCCTCGCGGAACCGCCCTTCGCATTTTCAATGCCTGCAGTCAGCCTAGGCGCTGATGCTGCCGGTATCGACCTTGAAGCCGGGGCCCATGGTCGAGGAGACCGAGATGCGCTTCACGTAGATACCCTTGGCGCCGGCCGGCTTGGCCTTGACCAGGGCGTCGACGAGGGCGCGGACGTTGGCCAGCAGGGCGTCGTCGGTAAACGAGGCCTTGCCGATGCCGGCGTGGACGATGCCCGCCTTCTCGACGCGGAACTCGATGGCGCCGCCCTTGGCGTCCTTCACGGCTTGACCGACGTTCGGGGTCACGGTGCCGACGCGCGGGTTCGGCATCAGGCCGCGCGGGCCGAGCACCTTACCCAGACGGCCGACGAGGGCCATCATGTCCGGCGTCGCGATGACGCGGTCGAAGTCCATGAAGCCGCCCTGGATACGCTCGACCAGGTCTTCGGCGCCGACGACTTCAGCGCCGGCGGCGCGGGCTTCGTCAGCCTTGGCGTCCTTGGCGATGACGGCGACGCGGACGTCGCGGCCGGTGCCCGAGGGAAGCGAGACAACGCCACGGACCTGTTGGTCGGCGTGACGCGGGTCGACGCCCAGGTTGACGGCGATCTCGATGCTTTCGTCGAACTTGGCGGTGGCGTTGGCCTTCACCAGGCTGATGGCGGCTTCGACGGCGTGGGTGGCGTCACGGTCGCCGGTCCAGGCCTTGGCGCGCTTGATTTGCTTGACCATGTGCTTAGGCCTCCACCGTCAGACCCATCGCGCGGGCGGACCCGGCGATGATCTTGGTTGCCGATTCCAGATCGTTGGCGTTCAGATCCTTCATCTTCTTTTCGGCGATCTCGCGCAGCTGGGCTTGCGTGATCGAACCGGCGATTTCACGGCCCGGCTTGTTGGAGCCGGACTTCAGACCGAGGGCTTCCTTGATGAAGAAGGTCGCCGGCGGGGTCTTGGTGATGAAGGTGAAGCTCTTGTCCTGGTAGACCGTGATCACGGTCGGCAGGGGCGTGCCCTTGGCGACGTTCTCGGTGCGGGCGTTGAACTCCTTGCAGAAGCCCATGATGTTGACGCCGCGTTGACCCAGCGCCGGCCCGATGGGCGGGGAGGGGGTAGCGGAGCCGGCTTTCACCTGCAGCTTGATGTAGCCCAGAATCTTCTTGGCCATGGTTTCTCCTATGCCGGTGGGACCGGCGGTTGTGAGCCGTGGTGCGGGCTTGGCGTCCCTCCCACGGATTTGAATCCGCCCGTAAAGGCGAAAGCCGCGCTGGTTACAGCGCGGGGGCCGGCTCTGTAGCAGGATGGGGCCGGGGATGCAAACGACGGTCAGCGCTCCGGCGGCGGGTCCCAGCTGCCGATGGCGTGACAGGTCCGCATCGCGCCGCGGAAGCCGTCGCGGTCCGTGACGCGGTCGATGTAGGCCTGCTCCTGCGGCGTGAGCGCCGTCACCCCCTGCCGTC
>JAUMCZ010000072.1:0-2206 GCA_032122215.1 Caulobacter sp. | reverse complement strand
CGCCGACACCGAATGGATGGACTGGCTCGGCCAGCGCCGGCTGATCGCGGCCGGCACGCGTCGCAACCTCCTCTCCAACCGCCTGGTGCTGGTCGCGCCGAAGGCCTCGCGGGTCTCGCTGAAGATCACGGCCGGCATGCCGCTGGCGGCGGCCCTGAGCGGCGGGCGTCTGGCGGTCGCCGATCCGGCTGCGGTCCCGGCCGGCAAGTACGGCAAAGAGGCGTTGATCAGGCTGGGCGTCTGGGACAGCATTGCCGGCCGTCTGGCCCCGGCCGAAAACGTGCGGACGGCCCTGGCCTATGTGGCTCGGGGAGAGGCGCCGCTCGGCATCGTCTACGCCACCGACGCCCATGCCGAGCCGAGGGTCAAGGTGGTCGGGGTCTTCCCGCAGACGACCCACCCGCGCATCCTCTATCCCGCCGCCCTCACCAAGGCGACGCCGACCGGTCGGGCGGTTCTGGACTACCTGTCGGGGCCGAAGGCCATGGCCGTGTTCGCCGCCGAGGGCTTTCTTCGGCCCTGACTACTGGGTCTTGCCGGGCCAGGTCAGATAGCCGTCGCGATCAACGCCGGCATAGCCGCCGCCCCGCCGACCGTGACCGCCCCGACCATGTCCACCACGACCGTCACCCTCGTAAACGACGACCCCGCCGCCGGATGAATAGCTGTAGCCGCTCTCGGCATAGCGGGCGCTTTCCGAATAGGTTTCGCGCTCGTCGACGCTGATCGAACCGCCGGCCCGTCGATAGCCGCCGCCGCGATAGGCGGCGTCTTCGTCGAGGTAACCGACGCCCTCCGTCCCCGAACGCTCGGTCCGGCGATAGCCGTAGGCTTCCTCGTCCAGGTATCCGACCCCTTCGGTTCCGCTGCGACCGCGATAACGATGACCGCCGCGCCCGTCATGGGCGACCCGGCGGATCTCGCCGCGCGGCTTGCCCTCGACGATGCCCTCCTGCGCGGGCGTGCCCACAACCGGCGCGGCCGATCGATCCATGGGGCATTCCGCCTTGCAGCAGCAGTCAGCCTCCGCAACGCTGGCCGGGACCTTGGCGGGGGCCTTGCGCGGCGCGACGTCATCGCAGGCCGACAGGATCAGAAGGCTGGCGCCAACGGCGAAGAGGGGCAGGATACGCATGACTGGAGGTCCGTCTGACGGAGGGGTACGCCATGGACCCTGCGCCTGCCGCGACCTTCAGACCCGCGATTTCACCCGTCAGGGGAGGGGTAGGGTTAACCCACCCGCCCGCGTTGCAGGCGCCGGATTGCCGACACGATCAGAAGACCGATGAGAATCCCGGTGCTGTTGGCGACGGCGTCAAAGGCATCCCCCTGCCGCCCGAGCCCCATGGTCGACTGCAGGATCTCGACCCCGATCCCGCCGAGGAACAGCCCGATGGCCAGCCGGCCGAGGCGGCCCGGGAGGGCCCAGGCGCCGAGCACGGTCAGGCCCAGATAGGCGAGGGCGTGCTCGGCCTTGTCCCAGAAGGTCAGACCCTGCGGCAGGGACTCGGTCGGACTGAGGGACAGCCAGGCGATGACGCCACAGGCGGCGGCGAACAGGGCGATACGGACGGGGTGGGGAGGATTGAACCAGGACATGCGTCGCCAAGGTGCCGGTTCGCGGGCGCGCCGCAAGCGGAGATTTGGTGAAGACGATGCGCGGAAACCCCAGTATGCGTTCGGCGCGAAACTCATGGGGCGACAATGACGATCAAGGCGGTGATCTGGGATTTCGGCGGGGTGATCACCTCTTCGCCGTTCGAGGCCTTCAACCGGTACGAGGCCGAGAAGAGCCTGCCCCACAACCTGTTCCGGACGGTCAATTCGACCAACCCCGACAGCAACGCCTGGGCCCTGTTCGAGCGCAACGAGATCGACGCCGCCGGCTTTGACGCCATGTTCCTCGAGGAATCGACGGCGCTCGGCCATCCGGTGCGCGGGGCCGAGGTGCTGGGCCTGCTGTCGGGCGATGTGCGGCCGGCCATGGTGGCGGCGCTGAAGGCCTGCAAGGCGGTCTTCAAGGTCGGTTGCATCACCAACAATGTCCAGACCGGCCACGGCGCCGGCATGGCCGGAACCAGCAGCAAGGCGGCCCAGGTCGCCGAGGTCATGGGCCTGTTCGAGGCGGTGATCGAGAGCAGCAAGGCCGGGGTACGCAAGCCCGATCCGCGCATCTACCAGATGATGTGCGAACGCCTCGAGGTCG
>JAUMCZ010000071.1:0-3007 GCA_032122215.1 Caulobacter sp. | reverse complement strand
AGGGCCTGGAGGCCTTCGCCGCCCGCCTGGCCAGACGTCCGCGCAAGGGGATCGTCGGGGCCAATATCGGGGCCAACAAGGATGCGGTCGACCGAACCCAGGACTATGTCACCGGCCTGACTCGCCTCTGGGGTCTGGCCGACTATTTCACGGTCAACATCTCCTCGCCCAACACCCCGGGCCTGCGGGCCCTGCAGACGAAGGAGGCGCTGGAAGACCTGCTCGGCCGTCTGGCCGAGGCGCGCAAGCCGCTGCCTGGAGACGCCCCGGTCTTCCTGAAGGTCGCCCCTGACCTCGAGGACGACGAAATCGAGGCCATCGTCGCGGCCAGCGCCGCTCACGGCCTGGCCGGCATCATCGTCTCCAACACCACCATCGGCCGGCCGGTCACCCTGACCAACCGTCAGGCATCCGAGACGGGCGGCCTGTCGGGCGCGCCGCTGCTTGGCCCCTCGACCTATATTCTCGGCCGCTTTTACGCCGCCAACGACAAGGGTCTGATCCTGATCGGGGCCGGCGGGGTCGCCTCCGGCGCGGACGCCTATGCCAAGATCCGGGCGGGCGCCCAGGCCGTGCAGCTGTACTCGGCCATGGTCTACGAAGGCCCCGGTCTGGTGACCCGCATCAAGCGCGACCTGGCGGCTCGTCTGAAGGCGGACGGCTTCCGTTCAGTGGCCGACGCCGTCGGCGCGCGATGAAATTCCCCTCCGGCGCGAGCGTGCGCCGCGTTGCGCCCCTCCGCCGCCTGACCTACACCTGAGCCATGGCCGAGGCCGCGCCGCCGCCCGCGACGAAGACCGCTCCTCCGACCCGGCGATGGCTTTGGCCCGGCGGCCTGTCGGCGCGCCTGCTCGTGCTCACCAGCCTGTTCGTCACCCTGGCCGCCCTGTTCGTGCTGCCCGCCGCCCTGGCCAGCTTCGAGGAGCAATGGCTGCTCGACCGTGTCCGCTCGGCCGAACTGGCCGTGCTGGCCACCGAGGTCGCGCCTGACGGACAGGTGCCGCGCATCCTGTCCGAGCGCCTGCTCGAAGGCGCCGGTGTCGTGTCCGTGGCCATCCAGACCGAGGGCATGCGCCGGCTTGTCCTGGCCGCGCCGCGCACCCTGCAGACGCCCTATCTCGTCGACCTGCGTGAGCAGAACCCGCTCGGCTGGTTCAGCGCACCGTTCCAGACGCTGTTCGGCGGCGAGGGCCGGATGGTGCGGGTGGTGGCCGAGCCGCGGTTCCTCAAGGACTCAGAGTTCATCGACATCGTCGTGCCCGACGACAGCCTCCGGGCCGAACTGATCAGCTACCTGTGGCAGGCGCTGTTCGTCACCGTGTTCGCGGCCATCGTCGTCGGCGGCCTGGTCTATCTGTCGCTGAACGCCTTCCTCGTGCGGCCCATGCAGCGCATCACCCGTTCCATCGAGCGCTTCCGGGCCGATCCCGAAGATCCCGGGGCGCGCGTAGAGACGTCGGGACGCCGGGATGAGATCGGCCGGGCCGAGGCCGAGCTCGACCGCATGCAGTCGGACCTGGTGGCGGCGCTCAACAGCCGTGCGCGCCTGGCGGCGCTGGGCGAGGCGGTGGCCAAGATCAACCACGACCTGCGCAACATGCTGACCAGCGCCCAGATCGCCTCGGACCGGCTGGCGGCGATCGGCGATCCCAAGGTCGCCCAGGCCATGCCCCGTCTGGAACGGGCGCTCGACCGGGCCGTCACCCTGGCCACCAACGTGCTGGCCTACGGCCGCACTGGCGAGGCAGAGCCGGACCTCAAGGCGACGCCGCTCAAGGCCGCGCTGGAGGCGGCAGCGGAAGACGCGGCTCTGGAAAAGGACGCCGTGACCCTGAAGATCGAGGCGCCGGCCCGGGCGAGCGTGACCGCCGATCCCGACCAGCTGCACCGGATCCTGATGAACCTGATGCGCAACGCTCGCCAGGCGATGGCCGCCATGGCCCGCGAGGAGCCGGGCCAGATCACCGTCAGCCTGGTCAAGGAGCCGGGCTGGAGCATCCTGCGCATCGCCGACAACGGTCCGGGCCTGCCCGAGCGGGCGCTGGCTCATCTCTTCCAGCCCTTTGCAGGCTCGGCCCGCCACGGGGGCACGGGCCTTGGCCTGGCGATCTCACGGGAACTGGCCCAGGCGCACGGCGGCGATCTGACCATGGCCCAGACCGGACCGACCGGGACGGTGTTCGAGCTGCGGCTTCCTGAACCGGAGAAGCCCAAGAAGACCGCCGTCGATCCAGGCTCATAGGCTCCAGGCGATCCGGGCCGCCTCGATCGCGTCCAGCTTGGCATAGAGCGGCGCCCAGTCGTCGGCCTCGGCGATCGGCGCCCACAGGGCCTCGACCTCGTCGATCAGCATCTCGACCGGCTCGGGCCCGGCGAACATCACATGCGCCAGACGCTCCGGCCGATCCGCCTCGAACCGGCCGAGCACGCGCCTGAACTCGGCAAAGGCCTCGCCGCCGTAGACGGCCGCCCGCGGTCCGGCCATGGCCCGGCTCTCGTCGCCGCAGAACCAGTCGAAGAAGAAGGGCTCCCAGCGTAGGGCGTCGCCGCCTTCGGCCAGCGCCTTGAAGGCGGCGTTGACCAGGTCGATATCGGCCTCCGGTCCCTGGGATTTGACACCAAGCCTGCCGATCATCGCCGCCATCAAAGCGTCCCGGTAGGCCGGCGCGAAACCGTTCAGGGCCGCGACCAGGGCGTCGCTGTCGGCCACCTGAACCAGGCAGCCGGCCAGTTGCTGCAGGTTCCAGAACGCCGCTTCCGGCTGGCGACCAAAGCTGTAGAGGCCGGTCTCGTCGAAATAGGCCGCCGTGAAATTGGGGTCGTTGCGGGGCAGGAACCGCCAGGGGCCGTAGTCGAAGCTCTCGCCGGTGACGACCATATTGTCGGTGTTGAGCACCCCGTGGACAAAGCCGGCCGACATCCAGCGGGCGACCAGCCGCGCGGTGCGGGCGACGGCCTCCTCCAGCAGGGCGACGGCGCGGTCCGGGGCCTCGGCGCGCTGCGGGAA